>MIDV01000116.1:3795-15945 GCA_001830245.1 Lysobacterales bacterium RIFOXYA1_FULL_69_10
CCTCCGGCGCCGCCAGCGGCAGGTCGAGCGCGACCAGTTGGCGCTGGTCGGTGGCCTCCAGTTCGATGCGGTAGTCCCAGCGCACGTCGCCGGGCTCCATCGGCGCGGCCGGCAGTGCGCGGAACCAGCCCGGCTGCGTCCACTCGCGGCCGTCGAAGTCCCACAGCACCGGCCCGCGCCAGTACATCTGCTGCATGGGCGGCGTGTCGCCGAAGAACTGCACCCGCAACGCCGGCGAGTCATCGCTCATCAGGTCGACCCATTCGCCCGGGCGCATCGTGTCCGACAGGCCGGGACGCGACAACGCGCGTTCCGGCACGCCCCACAGCGGCGTGCCCAGCCGCGGGAACAGCCAGAACGCAGCCAGTGCCAACGGCAGCCCGATCGCCATCAGCCGCCCGATCGCCACCAGGCGGTCGCGAATCCGGGGCCGGTACGCGATGTCGCCGGACTCGAGATCCGCCAGGCGCAGCAGCGCCAGCAGCACGGCGATCGCGGCCAGCAGTCCCAAGGCGAGTGCGACCGGCCCCTGGTCGAGCAGGAAGGTCGCGAACGGCGCGAACAGCGCGAACCCGAGCAGGCTCCGCGCATCGCGCAGGTTGAAGGTTTCCGATGGCTTGGCCGCGAGCATCGCCGCCAACAGCGCGCAGCCGCTGTCGCGCCCGACCGAGAAGCCCGTCAGGTTGAGTACGATGGCCAGCAATGCCAGCGTCAGCAGCAGGCGCAGCGGCGCCGGCAACGGTTTTCGCCACGACAGCGCGGTGACGACGACGGCCGCGGCGGCGATCGTCATGCCGATGGTCGGTGGCAGTTGCAGCAGCAGCGGCAGCAGTCCCGTGGCGGCCGCCGCGAGCACGCCGCGCCGCGTCGGCGCATCGAGCATCAAGGGTGCGCCCGCGTCAGCCATGCGGCATCAGCGCCAGTGCGCGCAGGCAGGCGTGCCGGTGTGCCGGGCCGTGGTCCGGCCCCAGCACCGGTTGCGTCGGCAGCCACAACCGGAAGCGACGGCCATCGCGCTCGGCCTCGTCGACCCAACGGGCCAGCCGGGCGATGCGGTCTTCGTGCGCCAGCCCGCGCAATTCGCGCCAGTCCAACACGACATCCGCCCCTTGGGGCTGTTCGTACTCGCGCACCAGCAAGGTGTCGCGCCTGGCCGAGGGCTTCCATGCGATTGCGCGACGGCTGTCGCCCGGGCGATAGCTGCGCAGGTGGTGCAACTCGTCGCCGCTGGGGTGCAGGCGCGCCTGCACCTGTTCGCCGCGACCAGCCGGCAGTGGCGGGCCGGAGGCTTCGGGCCGCGGATAGACCAGCACGGGCGACTCCGGCCAGACATAGCCCCACGCACGCGCCAGCCCCAGCGGGCGGGTGGTCCACACCTGCAGGCGCGGCAGGTCCAACCACCCGCGGCGCGTGGTGCGAAGGACGAGTTCGGTTTCGCCGTGCCCGGCCGACAGGTGCAGGCGGGCGGCGTCGGCATCGTTCGCGCCGTGGCCCCATGCGACGCCGAGTCCGCGGCGGCTGCGATCGCTCGCTGCACGCGCGTGTACGCGCAAGGTCATCGGATGACCGGCCGGCACCGGTTCTGCATCGACGGCGCTGATCTCCAGTCCACTCAACTGCAGCTGGGCGGCGATCAGGCTCGCTAGCCCGGCGCCGGCCAGCAGCAGGCCGAGCAGCAGGGCGGGATTGTTGTTGTAGTTCAGGGCGCCCAGCAGCATCGCTGCCAGCAACACGCCGTAGAACAGGCCGAACCGCGTGGGCAGGACATACACGCGGCGGCGGTCGAAACGCACGGGCAGGGATTCGGGGTGGCGCGGCCGCGCCCACGCCAGCATCCGGCCGCGCAGTGCGGCAAACGGCGCCGCCCACGCATCGCGCATCGACCGCATGGCGCTCAATCCACGGGCACCGCGTGCAGGATCGCCTTGGCCAGTGCCGCATCGCTGCCGGCATCGGCATCGGCCACCAGCCGGTGCGCGGCGACGGCGCCAAACAGCGCCTGGACGTCTTCGGGCACGACATGGCCACGACCCAGCAACAACGCATGCGCACGAGCGGCACGCAACAGCGCCAGCCCGGCCCGTGGCGAGAGGCCAACGCGCACGCCGGCGTGCTTGCGGCTGCGCGCCAGCAGCGCCTGCACGTAGGCGATCAGCGCGTCGCTGGCATGGATGGCCTGCACTGCACGCCGCGCTTCGCGCACCTGCTCGACGTCGAGCAGGGGCATGGTCGAGGCGATCATCGCGCGGCGGTCGCTGCCCGCCAGCAGGTCGCGCTCGGCCTGTTCGCCCGGATAGCCGAGCGCCAGGCGCAGCAGGAAGCGGTCCAGCTGCGAATCCGGCAGCGGGTAGGTGCCCGAGAGGTCGACCGGGTTCTGCGTGGCGATGACGAAGAACGGGTCGGGCAGGGCGTGGGTGATGCCGTCTACGGTGACCTGGTGTTCGGCCATGGCTTCGAGCAGCGCGCTCTGCGTGCGCGGCGGCGCGCGGTTGATCTCGTCGGCCAGCAGTACCTGGGTGAACACCGGGCCTTCGTGGAACTCGAAGCGTCGCGATTGCGGTTCGAATACCGACACGCCCAGCACGTCGGCGGGCAGCAGGTCGGACGTGAACTGCACGCGCTGGAAGTCCAGCCCGAGCGTGGCAGCCAGTGCGTGCGCGAGCGTGGTCTTGCCCAGGCCCGGCAGGTCTTCGATCAGCAGGTGGCCGTCCGACAGCAACGCGACGAACGCCAGGCGCACCTCCATTGGCTTGCCCAGCACCAGCGCGTTGACCTGCGTCTGCGCCTCGTCAAGGGCGGCCCGCAGCGTGTCGGGTAGCATGCGCGCGGTCGAAGGGGATGCCGCCATCGGGTGGGTCTCCTTTTTGTTCACTTCGAGTGTAGCGAGGTCGCCCGTCCATGCGGGAAGAGTCGGTGGCACAGCGCACGTTCTGGGCGTTGTTCGTGGTTGTGTTGCTGGTGAAGCTGCTGGTCGCGGCGCGCTTGCCGTTGTTCGTGGACGAAGCGTTCTACTGGCTGGAGGGCCAGCGCCTGGCCGCGGCGTACTCCGACCTGCCGGGCCTCACGGCCTGGATGACGCGGCTCGGTGTCACGTTGGGTGGCGACAACCCGCTCGCGCTGCGCCTTCCGTTCCTCGTCCTGGCCGCACTGGTACCGCTGATGGTGGTGCGCATCGCGTCGCGCGAGTTCGGCGAGCTGCGCGGTTGGCAGGCCGGCAGCTTCGCGCTGCTGCTGCCGCTGGCGGGCACGCTGGGGTTGATGGCGCTGCCCGACGCCGCGATGGCGCTGGCCACACTGTTATGCGTGGATGCCGGAGCGCGCCTGCTGCGACGGGTGACCGCGGGCGCGGCGCTGGAGCTGGCGCTGGGACTGGCGATCGGCGCGCTCAGCCATTACCGCTTCATCGCCGTCATCGGGGTCGGGCTGGTGGCGTTGTTGCTGCTGCCAGATGGACGCCGCGTGTTGCGCGACGTGCGCGTCTGGACCGCGATTGCCTTCGGCGCCGCCGCGTGGACGCCGCTGGTGGTGTGGAACCTCGACAACGCCGATGCAGGCCTGCGGTTCCAGCTGGTCGAACGGCACCCGTGGGCGTTCCACGTCGAAGGGCTGTGGTTCATCGCGATCCAGGCGCTGCTGGTTACGCCGCTCCTGTTTACCGCCCTCGCGCTGGCGGCGTGGCGCGGGCAGCGCAGCACCCTCCCGGCGTCGCGCTACCTGGCGCTGCTGGGTGGACTGGTGGTGCTGGGATTCTTTGCACTGGGCTTCTTCGCCGATACCGAGCGCGTCAGCTTCCACTGGCCCCTGCCGGGCTATCTCGCCTTGTTGCCTTTGTTGCCCCTCGTGCTGTCGCAGTGGCCACGCTGGTTGCGCAGCCTGACGTGGGGCACCACGGCAGTGGGACTGGTGCTGACGCTGGGCTATTACGTCGCCGTGTCGATTCCCGAGGTGCGCGCGAGGACGGCGGCCGAGAAGTGGTACCCGTCCAACTTCGCCGGTTGGGATTCGCTGGCCGATGCCGTGCGGGACGAGCTGGGCGACATGCCGCCTGGCACCCAGGTGGTCGCGGACAACTTCAAGGTCGGCGCCGAGCTGGGCTTCGCGCTGGGCGATGCATCGATTCCGGTGCTCGATCATCCGCTCAACCACCGCCACGGCCGTGCGCCGCAGTTGCGCCTGTGGGGATTGCAGACCAAGGGCCGCGAGGAATGGGCGGACGCACCGGTGTTGCTGGTCGCCGGTGTCAGCGAGGTCCAGTACAAGAACCTGCTGGAGCATTACCACGCGCTGTGCGACGCAGTCGGTCCGCTGCCGCCGCCGCGCGTGCTCAACGTCGACCATGGCCGCCAGCGATTCCTGCTGTTCCGGTTGGACGGCCACGCGTCGGAGGGGCCGTGCGTGGCGCCGGCGATGGCCTGGCTCGACAGCCCGGCGAGCGGCGCGACGGTGGGGCGCGAGTTCACCCTGGAAGGCTGGGCCTTCAAGGACGGCGTCGGCCTGGCACGCGTCGAGGCGCTGCTGGACGGCAGGGTGGTCGGCGACTTGGAGTACGGCATCGAAAACCCGGGTGTCGCACTGTTCTGGCGAACGTCCAAGGACCCGCAGCATCCGCGGGTGGGGCTGCGCGGCACGATCGACCTGGGCGACGTCGAACCCGGTCGGCATTGGCTCGGGCTGCGCCTGCACGGCAACGACGGCAGTGTCGAGGACTGGCCGGAGGTACCGATCGACGTCGAGCCCGCGCACTGACCGCTGCCGCGGTCGGCGTCAGGGCACGTTGAAGCCGGCCTCGCGCATCAGCCGGGCGGTGGCGATGAGCGGCAGGCCGACCAGCGCGGTGGGGTCGGCGGTTTCGATTGCATCGAACAAAGCGATGCCCAGCCCTTCGCATTTGAAACTGCCGGCGCAGTCCAGCGGCTGCTCGGCATCGACATAGCGCTCGATCTCGGCGCCCGTCAGCGGGCGGAACCGGACCACGGTCAGGTCGACCGAGCGCAGGCAACTGCGCTGGCCATCGTCCGTCACGCGGGCCAGGCACAGCGCGGTGTGGAACCGTGCCTCGCGACCCGACAGGGCCTGGAGCTGGGCGATGGCGACATCACGCCGGTGCGGTTTGCCCAGGGCGCACCCGTCTAGTTCGGCGACCTGGTCGGAGCCGATCACCCAGGCGCCGGGTTGCAGTGCCGCGACGGCTTCGGCCTTGGCGATGGCCAGGCGGGCGGCCAGCGAGGCGGGTGCCTCGCCCGCCAGCGCGGTTTCGTCGACCTCCGGTGCCTCCGTATCGAACGGCAGCCCGAGCCGCGCCAACAGCTCGCGCCGGTACGGGGAGGTCGAGCCGAGGATCAGGCGCGGCATCGGCGAGGGGGCGCTCATGGTGCGCTCATCGGGCGGCCTCCAAGGCACTCACGCCGCAGAAGCGCGCGCCTGCTCGATCCGGTTCAGCTGCTGGTCGATGCGCCGGCGCGCCGCGTCGATCTCGCTGCGAACCTCCGCAAGCTGGGCGATGCTGGCGTCCTCGCCATGGTCGCGCAGCCACAGGCGCTGCCGTAGCATCTCGCGCATGGCGTCGCGGACGGGGTCCTGGGCGTCCTCGCCGACGACCGCCTCGATTTCCTCGCGGGCCTGACGCAGGCGGTGTTCGAGGGCGTCGGCCGCGTCCAGCACGTCCCGGACGGCCTGCTGCCGGCGCCCGCCGCGGCGACGCAGGGCCAGCAACAGCAGGCCGGCGGCCAGCGCGAGGGTCATGAAAAGAAGCGTTGCGGCCACGGCGTGTACGACTGGGAATGAACGGCCAGTCTGCCGTGCGTGCCGGACGCGGGCAAATGAGCCCGCAAATCGCCGTTCCGCAAGGGATTTTGGTTTGACAGGGGAGGGGTCGGTCCTTACCATTCCCCGGCTTATGCCTGCCGATGTGCCACGTAGCCCTGACGCAAGCCACGACGCACTGGATATCTGGCGCATGGTGGCGGCACGTCGGCGCGTCGAAGGACGGCTGCCGCTCGCGGCGCTGACCCGGCTGGCCGACAGTCTCGTGGACACCCGCGGTGAGGTCGTTTTCTCGCTGCAGTTCGATACCGACACCTTCAAGGTGCCCTACGTCGAGCTGCAGGCCGAAACCGCCCTGCCGCTGCTGTGCCAGCGATCGTTGCAGCGGTTCGAGTTGCCGGTCCGGATCGAGCAGCGGCTCGGCCTGATCCGCGACGAGGCCGACGAAGCGGCATTGCCGCCGGACTACGAGCCGATGCTGGTGCCGGAGGACGGCATGGTGCGGGCGGTCGAGCTGGTCGAGGACGAGCTGATCCTGGCCGTGCCGGTGGTGCCGGTGTCCCCGGGCACCGAGGCGATGGAGCAGGACTGGCCGGCGCCTGAAGAAGAAGTTGAACGCGTCAACCCGTTCGCGGCGTTGGCGGCCCTGAAAGACAAACGAACCGAATAGTGGCCCCGGGTCCCTGATCACCCGGTTTTTCCTTGGAGCAAGACCATGGCTGTCCAGAAATCCCGCGTCTCCCCGTCCAAGCGTGGCATGCGTCGTTCGCACGATGCGCTGTCGAGCAAGCAGCTGGCGACCGACCCGACCACCGGTGAGACCCACCTGCGCCACCACGTCACCGCCGACGGCTACTACCGCGGCAAGAAGGTGATCGACACCAAGTCGCAGGTTGCCGACGAGGAGTAATCTCCCGTCGTACGCGTGCGGCCCGTAACCAGGCCGCGCGCAGCCGAGGTGCCCCTTCGCGGCACCGGCGGCGGTTGCATCCCTGCCGGCCTCCCGGCAGGTGCCAGCCCCACTGGGGATTGCCTGTCCGGGCCAGCGGTGGATCCCGCCGCGCATGCCGGCGGTTCCAGCCTTCCAATGGCCCAGGCCGCGAAACCGGCCCCGGACACCTGACGCGGGAACCGTAGATGACCGATCGCGCTGCATCCGCTCCTTCCGTTCCGGCTGGTGGCGTCTACGCCCGCATCGCCGGTACCGGCAGCTACCTGCCTGAAAAGGTCCTGACCAACGAGGACCTGTCCAAGCTGGTCGATACCAGTGACGAGTGGATCGCCGCCCGCACCGGCATCCGCGAGCGCCACGTGGCCGCCGAAGGCGAAACCACCGGCGACCTCGCGTACCACGCATCGATTCGTGCGCTGGAGGCCGCGGGCGTGGATGCGTCAGAACTCGACCTCATCGTGTTGGGCACCACCACGCCCGACCTGATCTTCCCGTCCACCGCGTGCCTCCTGCAGCACCGGCTGGGCGCCAACGGCTGCCCGGCGTTCGACGTCAACGCGGCGTGCTCGGGCTTCGTCTATGCGCTGACGATCGCCGACAAGTTCATCCGCTCCGGTGCCGCGCGCACGGCGCTGGTGGTCGGTTCGGAAACGCTCACGCGCATGCTCGACTGGTCCGACCGCGGCACCTGCGTGCTGTTCGGCGACGGCGCCGGCGCGGTGGTGCTCAAGGCAGATACCGAGACCGGCATCCTCAGCACGCACATGCACGCCGACGGCGGCAAGAAGGAACTGCTGTGGAACCCGGTGGGCGTGTCGGTCGGGTTCAAGCCCGAGGAGCACAACGCCGGCGTGCGCGTGCTGATGACCGGCAACGAGGTCTTCAAGCATGCGGTCAAGGCGCTGGATTCGGTCGTCGAGGAAACGCTGGAGGCCAACGGGCTGGACCGGCACGACATCGACTGGCTGATCCCGCACCAGGCCAACCTGCGCATCATCGAGGCCACCGCCAAGCGGCTGGACATGCCGATGGATCGCGTCGTGGTGACGGTCGACAGGCACGGCAACACGTCGTCGGGTTCGGTGCCGCTGGCGCTGGACGAGGCGGTGCGGTCCGGTCGCGTGCAGCGCGGCCAGCTGCTGCTGCTGGAAGCCTTCGGCGGCGGGTTTACCTGGGGCTCTGCGCTGCTGCGCTACTGAGCGGCCCTCGTTCGAACCTGTCGAGGGATCTGCATCATCGCCATCGGTGGTGAAGCAGGTCCCTCGCTGCTTTCAGGGCTGCAGGGTTTCCGCTCCGACGTCAACTGTACGCGCGGGTACAGACGCCTCCTCGCATTCGCTCGTATCATGGCGCGTTCTTCCCGCAAGGAACCGCGCGTGACTGAACCCGCCACCGCTTCGACCGATCCGCAGCTGGCCTTCGTGTTCCCCGGCCAGGGTTCGCAGTCGCTGGGCATGCTGTCCGACCTGGCCCAGGCGAGCCCGGTCATCAAGCAGGCGTTCGCCGAGGCGAGCGAGGGCGCTGGCGTCGACCTGTGGTCGATCGCCCAGGACGGTCCCGAAAAGCAGCTCAACCAGACCGAGTTCACCCAGCCGGCGCTGCTGGCCGCGGGTGTCGCGGTGTGGCGTCTCTGGAACGAGCGCGGTGGCGCACGGCCGGCGCAGCTCGCGGGTCACAGCCTGGGCGAATACGCCGCCCTGGTCGCGGCCGGCGCGCTGTCGCTGGCCGATGCGGCGCGACTGGTGCGCCTGCGTGGCCAGCTGATGCAGGACGCCGCGCCTCCCGGAACCGGCGCCATGGCCGCGGTGCTCGGTGCGGAGGATGCGCTGGTACAGGAGGTCTGCGATTCGGTGTCGGGCAAGGAAGTCGTGGTGCCGGCCAATTTCAATTCGCCCGGACAGATCGTCATTGGCGGGCATGCCGAAGCCGTGGAGCGCGCGCTGGCGCTGCTGGCCGAGCGTGGCGTGCGCAAGGCGGTGAAGCTCGCCGTATCGGTGCCGTCGCACACGCCGCTCATGCGCGAGGCCGCCAACCGCCTGGCCGAGGCCATGAAGGACATCGACTGGCATGCGCCGTCGCTGCCCGTCGTGCAGAACGTCGACGCCGAAGTGCACGACGGCATCGAATCGATCCGCGATGCGCTGGTGCGCCAGCTGTACCTGCCGGTGCAGTGGACCGGCTGCGTGCAGGCCCTGGCCGCGCGCGGTGCGACGCGCGTCCACGAGTGCGGCCCGGGCAAGGTGCTGACGGGGCTGGTGAAGCGCATCGACAAGTCGCTCGACGCGCGCGCGCTGGGCACGCCGGCCGATATCGACGCCGCGCTGGCGACAGGCTCGAGTCAACCGTAATCCTGTAGGAGCGGCTTCAGCCGCGAACGCGGTCTGTCCGGGCGTTACGGTCGGGATGGCGGCTGAAACCCCAATCGAATGAAAGGATCTTCCATGAGCGAACAACTCCTGAAGGGTGAGGTCGCCCTCGTCACCGGCGCCAGCCGTGGCATCGGTGCCGCGATCGCAGACGAACTGGCCGCGCAGGGCGCGACGGTGGTCGGCACGGCGACGTCGGAGGCCGGCGCGAAGGCGATCGGCGAGCGGCTGGCGGGCCAGGGCGGCCATGGCCGCGTGCTGGACGTGGTCGACCCCGCGTCGATCGAAGCACTGATCGACGGCATCGCCAGTGACATCGGCCCGGTGTCGATCCTGGTCAACAACGCCGGCATCACGCGCGACAACCTGCTGATGCGCATGAAGGACGAGGACTGGCAGGCGATCCTCGACACCAACCTGACCAGCGTCTACCGCACCAGCAAAGCGGTGATGCGCGCGATGATGAAGGCGCGCCGCGGCCGCATCATCAACATCGCCTCGGTGATCGGCGTGACCGGCAATGCCGGCCAGGCCAACTACGCCGCCGCCAAGGCCGGGATCATCGGGTTCAGCAAGTCGATGGCGCGGGAGATCGGCAGCCGCGGCATCACGGTGAACGTCGTCGCGCCCGGTTTCATCGATACCGACATGACGCGGTCGCTGCCCGAGGACGCCAAGAAGGGGATGCTCGACCAAATCGCCCTGGGGCGCCTGGGCGAGCCGGCCGACATCGCACGCGCCGTGGCGTTCCTGGCCGGCCCGTCGGCGGCCTACATCACCGGCGAGACCCTGCACGTCAACGGCGGCATGTACATGCCGTGACCGCACTTGCGCCACCGGGCGCAAGGGCCCAGGAAGGGCCGGCAACCCATTGATCGAAAAGGCGTTTCCCGCACGTTCGCGATCGCCACCGATTCAATTAGACTATTCCATCGAAAAATCCCGCCCCGGGAGGAGTGAGCACAGATGAGCAGCATCGAAGAGCGCGTCAAGAAAATCGTCGTCGAACAGCTGGGCGTCAAGGAAGAGGAAGTCACCAACAACGCTTCGTTCGTCGACGACCTCGGCGCGGACTCGCTCGACACCGTCGAGCTGGTGATGGCCCTCGAGGAAGAGTTCGAGTGCGAGATCCCGGACGAGGAAGCCGAGAAGATCACCTCGGTGCAGCAGGCGATCGACTACGTCAAGGCGCACGTCAAGTCGTAAGGCGCCCTGCGGGCGGCGATGCCGTCCGTGCAGCAGTACACCGGGGCCGCGTTGCGGCCCCGCGTTTTTCAATGATCCGGTTTCAATGATCCGGGCCGCATGGTCCGGGTCGTGCGACGGAAGGCACCCGCAGGCGGGTGGCTGCGTCGCAGCACCACCGCCAACCTGTTTTCTTCCGGTCGATGCGCCACCGACGGCGCCGGCCGCAGTCGGAGTTCTCCATGTCGAAGCGTCGCGTCGTCGTTACCGGTCTGGGCATCGTGTCACCGCTGGGCAATGACCTGGCCACCAGTTGGGACGGCATCGTCAACGGCCGGTCCGGCATCGGCCCGATCACCCATTTCGACCCCTCGGCGTTTACCACGCGCATCGCCGGTGAAGTGCGCGACTTCGACATCGGCAAGTGGGTGTCGCCCAAGGACGCCCGCAAGATGGAAGAGTTCATCCATTACGGCGTGGCCGCCTCGCTGATGGCGATGGAAGATGCTGGCCTCACCGTGGACGACTCCAACGCCGAGCGCATCGGCGCGCTGATCGGCTCGGGCATCGGTGGCCTGCTGGGCATCGAGGAGCAGACCATCAAGTTCCACGATGGCGGCCCGCGCAAGATCTCGCCGTTCTACGTGCCCAGCACCATCATCAACATGCTGCCCGGCCAGGTCTCGCTGCTGACCGGCATCAAGGGCCCCAACTTCTCCGCCGTGTCGGCCTGCGCCACGTCCAACCATTCCATCGGCATGGCGATGCGGATGATCCAGTACGGCGATGCCGACGTGATGATCGCCGGCGGTGCCGAGCGTGGTTCGTCGCCGACGTCGGTGGGCGGTTTCTGCGCCATGAAGGCGATGTCCACCCGCAACGACGACCCGACCCGCGCCAGCCGGCCCTGGGACAAGGACCGCGACGGCTTCGTGCTCGGCGACGGTGCGGGCATCCTGGTGCTGGAGGAGTACGAGTACGCCAAGGCCCGCGGCGCGCGGATCTACTGCGAGCTGGCCGGCTTTGGCGCCAGTTCGGATGCGTTCCACATGACCGCGCCCAGCGAGGACGGCGAAGGCCCGGCGCGCTGCATGGTCGCCGCGCTCAAGGATGCCGGCGTGGGGGTCGACGCTGTCGGGTACCTCAACGCGCACGGCACCTCCACGCCGCTGGGCGATGTGGCCGAGACGCGGGCGATCAAGCGCGCATTGGGTGACCATGCCTACAAGACGATGGTCAGCTCGACCAAGTCGATGACCGGCCACCTGCTGGGCGCCGCCGGTGGCGCCGAGGCGATCTTCTCGGTGATGGCGCTGCACGAGGGCATCATTCCGCCGACGATCAACCTGGAAGCGCCCGGCGAGGGCTGCGACCTGGACTACGTGCCCAACGAGGCGCGCCAGGCCAGGGTCGATGTGGCGGTGTCCAACGGCTTCGGTTTCGGCGGCACCAACGGCACGCTGGTGTTCAAGCGGATCTGATCGACCGCCAGCGGCATTCGCATGCACGCGGGTCGGCATGCCGGCCGAACCTGCCGGCATGCTCGAAGGCGCCGCGACCCATCCTGCCGTCGACTGCCAAAGGGTTCGGGCGGCTGCCGGCGCGATGATGAGACCCCCATGCTCCTGACCCGCGCGCTTCCGCCATCCATCGACCTGCTCGACCTGCACCGCCAGGCGCCGCAGCGCTACCCGTTGCTGCTGGAATCCAGTGCCCACGGAACGGCACAGGGTCGTTGGGACCTGCTGCTGATGGCCGGCCGCGAGAGCCTCCGGCTCGATCGCGATGGCATAACGCGCAACCAGGACGGCGGCATCGTCGAAGGCGACTTCCTGCACGCGCTGGACGCCGCCTGGCAGCGCGAGCGCACGGCCCGCGACGAGC
>MIDV01000116.1:16012-22745 GCA_001830245.1 Lysobacterales bacterium RIFOXYA1_FULL_69_10
AGTCCTGGACCTGCCCGACGCGCCCGGCGCGATGCCCGTGGCCCTGGCCCTGCGGTGCCACGCCGCCGTGCTGCGCGACCATGCCACCGGCGAATGCATCGCCGTCGCCGAGCCCGGACACGAGCGGCTGCTCGACAGCATCGAGCACGACAGCGCGGAGCGCCCACCCGTGATGCCCGAATGGCAGGCACCTTCGCGGATCAGCGAGGACGACCCCGAGCGCTACCTGTCGGGCGTTCGCCGCGTGCTGGACTACCTGGCGGCAGGTGACGTGTTCCAAGCCAACCTGTCGCGTGCCTGGCAGGCGACGTTCGAGCGGGTTCTTGAACCGGCCGGGCTGTTCGCGCGCCTGCGGCACAACAACCCCGCGCCGTTCGCCGGCATCTTCGAGACGACCGAGGGTGCGGTGGTCAGTGCGTCCCCCGAGCGGCTGGTATCGGTGAGGGGCGACCTCGTCGAGACCCGACCCATCGCAGGCACGCGCCCGCGAACTGCTGGCGACGACGATGTCGCGCGCGTGCAGGAACTGGTCGGCCACCCCAAGGAGCGCGCCGAGCACGTCATGCTCATCGACCTGGAGCGCAACGACCTCGGCCGCGTGTGCGTGCCGGGCAGCGTCGAAGTCGACGAGCTGATGACGGTGGAGAGCTACGCCCACGTCCACCACATCGTCAGCAACGTGCGCGGACGGCTGAAGCCCGCGACCACGCCGGGTGAGGTGATACGCGCGACGTTCCCCGGCGGCACGATCACCGGCTGCCCCAAGGTGCGCTGCATGCAGATCATCGCCGAGCTGGAAGGCACCGGCCGCGGCGCCTACACCGGCGCGATGGGGTGGCTCAACCGCGATGGCGACCTCGACCTCAACATCCTGATCCGCAGCGCGGAACTCGAGCCGGCAGGCGAGGGCAGCGTGCTGCGCTTCCGGACGGGGGCGGGGATCGTGGCCGACTCCGACCCGGCGCGCGAACTCGACGAGACGCGCGCCAAGGCGCGCGGCATGTTGCGTGCATTGGGCGTGGAGGGGTGAACGTGCAAGTGCTGGTGGACGGTACGGACGGCGGCACGGTCGCGGCCGACGACCGGGGGCTGGCCTACGGCGACGGGCTGTTCGAAACAATGCGGGCGCATGGCGGGACCATTCCGTGGTGGCCCGCGCATTGGTCCCGCCTTTTGCGGGGCGCAGCCCGGTTACGGATTCCGGTGCCGGCCGAAGCGGATGTCGTGCGACAGGTCGCCACCGTGTTCCAGGGTGGCGACGGCATCGTCAAACTGCTGCTCACCCGCGGGTCCGGTGGCCGCGGCTACGCGCCGCCGCCCGAGCCCGCGCCGAGCTGCATCGTGTCGCACCACCCCGCGCCAATCGCAACGCAGGGCGGACTCACGCTGCGCTGGTGCGACGTCCGCCTGGCCGAGCAGCCCGCGCTGGCCGGCATCAAGCACTGCAACCGGCTCGAGCAGGTGCTGGCGCGTCTGGAGTGGACGGCGCCCGGCTGCCCGATGTCGGGCGCGGACGAAGGTCTCATGCGTTCTACTTCCGGCGACGTGGTGTGCGCCACGGCAGCCAATGTCTTTGCCTTGATCGATGGCCAGTGGCGCACGCCGCCCGTCGACCGCTGCGGCGTTGCAGGCGTCTGCCGTGAGTGGGCGCTGGCGCGGCTCGATGCGTGCATCGAGACCCTCTCGCCGCAGCAGGTCGAAAGCGCCGACGCGGTTTTCCTGTGCAACGCGGTGCGGGGTATCCTGCCGGTCGCCCGGCTCGGTGATCGCACCTGGTCGCCGCATCCGCGCGTGGCGGCCGCACGCCGCGCTCTGGCCCTCGACCATCCCGCATTTGCCGCTCCCCCGGAGACGCCGTGACCCGACCCCGCAAGCGCCGTTTCGGCTTCGTGTTCCTGCTGTTGCTGGTGGCCGCCGTGGCGGCCGCATTCGTGTTGTGGCAGCGCTATGCGGGTTTTGCCGACGCGCCGATCTCGGGTTTCGAAGACGGCGCCAGCGTGGTGGTGCAGTCAGGCGACTCGCTGCCGGTGGTGGTGCGCAAGCTGCGCGAGGCCGGGGTCACGACCGGCGAGGAGATCGAATGGCGCGTGCTGGCGCGCGAGCTGGGTGCCGACGGCCGCCTGCACGTGGGCGAATATGCGTTAGCACCCGGCACCACCCCGCGCGAACTGCTGACGGCGATGCGCGAGGGCCGGGTGATCCACCATCGCTTCACGATCGTTGAAGGCTGGAACATCCGCGAACTGCGCGCCGCGCTGGCCAAGGCCAAGCCGCTGGAGCAGGAGAGCGCCGCGCTCGACGACGCCGCGCTGATGGCCAGGCTCGGCCATGCAGGCCAGCATCCGGAAGGCCGCTTCCTGCCCGAGACCTACCTGTACACGCGTGGCGACAGCGACCTGGACGTCCTGGTGCGCGCCCACGCAGCCATGGCCGAGGCGCTGGCATCGGCGTGGGAGGCTCGAACCGACGACAGCGTCCTCAAGACCCCCGATGAAATGCTGACCCTGGCCTCGATCGTCGAGAAGGAGACCGGCATTGCCGAGGAGCGGCCGCAGATTGCCGGCGTGTTCGAGCGCCGCCTGCGCATCGGCATGCGCCTGCAAACCGACCCCACCGTGATCTACGGCATCGGGCCCGGCTACGACGGCAACATCCGCCGCCGTGACCTGGAAACGGACACGCCCTACAACACCTATACCCGCGACGGCCTGCCGCCCACGCCCATTGCCATGCCCGGCGTCGATGCGTTGGCCGCGGTTGCCGACCCGGCCGACGGCGATGCGCTGTATTTCGTCGCCGTGGGCGATGGCAGCGGGCGACACGTGTTTTCCAACTCGCTGGCCGAACACAACGCCGCCGTGTCTCGCTACGTGCAGCGCTACCGCGAGGCGCAGCGTGCGCCGCAGCCGGCCCGGGACACGCAGTGACGCTGGTTCGCCAGCCGCGCCTGGTCACGCTCGAGGGCGGCGAGGGCGCCGGCAAGTCCACCGTGCTGGCGGCGCTGCGCGACACGCTGGCCTCCGGCGCGCACGAGGTGGTGTGCACGCGCGAACCCGGCGGTACCCCGCTCGCCGAGCAGATCCGCGACCTGTTGCTCGACCCCCGCCACGAGCCGCCCGCACCGGAAACCGAACTGCTGCTGATGTTCGCCGCCCGCGCGCAGCACGTGCGCGAAACCGTGTTGCCTGCGCTCGAGCGCGGCGCCTGGGTGCTCAGCGACCGCTTCACCGACGCCAGCTACGCCTACCAGGGTGGCGCGCGGGGCGGCGACGTGCAGTTCATTGCCGAACTCGAACGCCGCGTCGTGGGCATTGAGCCCGGCCTGACGCTGCTGCTTGATGTCCCTGTGCAGGTGGGGCTGTCGCGCATGCGCGGGCGCGGCGACGCCGACCGGATCGAATCCGAGCGCGAGGACTTCTTTGAGCGCGTGCGAACAGCGTATCTCGGCCGCGCCCAGGCCCACCCGGAGCGCTTTCGTGTGATCGACGCCTCGCAGCCGCTGGAGATGGTGGCCACAGCCGCGGTCGGGCACCTTCAGGAACACATGGAGCGCGCGCGGTGACGCCCAGCGCGCTCGCACCGTGGCAGCAGCGGATCCACGACCAGGCTGCCGCCGCACTGGACGCCGGTCGCCTCGGGCACGGGTTGCTGTTCTGTGGCCCCGCGCAACTGGGCAAGCGCGCGGTGGCCGAACGCCTGGCCGCGCGCCTGCTGTGCGACGCCACCGATGTGCCGCGCCCCTGTGGGGGCTGCCGCGGATGCCGGTTGCTGGCGTCGGGCGCGCATCCGGACTACCGCGTCGTGTCGTTCATTACGACCAAGGACGGCGCGCGGCTGCGTACCGAGATCGTGATCGAGCAGATCCGCCAGCTGTCGGAACAGCTCTCGCTCACGCCCCAGTACGGCGGGGCGCAGGTGGTGATCATCGACCCGGCCGACGCGGTCAACCATGCCGCCTGCAACGCACTGCTGAAGACGCTGGAAGAGCCCGTGCCCGGTCGATACCTCTGGCTGGTCAGCGCCAATCCGGCACGGCTGCCGGCGACGATCCGGAGCCGCTGCCAGCGCCTGGAATTCCGCCTGCCGCCGCGCGAGGAGGCACTGCAGTGGCTGCAGGCGCAGGGCCATCCCGCCGGTGCGGCCGAAGAGGCGCTGGACGCCGCACGCGGCCACCCGGGCCAGGCCGACGACTGGCTTGGCAGCGAAGGCATGGCGCTGCGGCGCGAGGTGGGGAGCGATCTCGATGCGATAGCGCAGGGCAAGCGCACGCCGCTGGAAACCGCGCAGCGATGGACCGCCGACGAACACGCCGCGCTGCGGCTGCGCCATGCAGCCGACCTGGCCGTGGCGCGCGCGGGCGAGCGCTTGACCGACCCGACGCGGACGCGCAGTCTGGCGGCCTGGTTCGATCAGGCGAACCGGACCCGCGACCTGCTGCGCACCACGGTGCGCGCGGACCTGGCGGTGGTGGAACTGCTGATGGCCTGGCGCGCCGGCGCCGCGCGGCCGGATGCGAAGGCGCGCCACGATGGCGCACGTTGACGGCTACGGGGGCGGATGATGGCGGCAGCAGGCGGTGCAAGGCAGGGCATCCTGACCTTGGCGATCAAGGACAAGGCCGCGCTGTACAGCGCCTACATGCCGTACCTGAAGCACGGCGGCATCTTCGTCGCCACGCCCAAACGCTACTTCCTCGGCGACGAAGTCTTCCTGCTGCTGACCCTGCCCGAATCGAGCGAACGCATGCCGGTCGCGGCCAAGGTCGTGTGGGTGACGCCGGTCGGCGCCCAGGGCAACCGGCCGGCGGGCATCGGCGTGCAGTTCAACGAAAGTGCCGAGGGCGAGGCGGTGAAGGGCAAGATCGAGGCGTTGCTTGCCGGCACGCTCAACTCGGACCGCGCCACGCACACCATGTAGCGGTGCGCGTCACGCAACGAAAAAAAGCCCCGCATCGTGCGGGGCTTTTTCGTGGGCGAGTGTCTCCCGTGGATCAGGCGGGGTGACCGTCACCCGGTGCGGGCCGCAGTTTCGGGCTATCCCAGCCCGGCCGCGGCGCGAAGCGGTCGCCATGATGCGCCTTCAACTGCGTGAGCTTCTGCAGCAGCGCATCGACACCGGTTTCGCGGATGTACTGGATCGGGCCGCCACGGAACGGCGCGAAGCCGGTGCCGAAGATCACGCCGGCGTCCAGCAGGTCCGCGTCCTCGACCACGCCGTCGTGCAGGCAGGCCACTGCCTCGTTGAGCAGCGGCAGGATCAGGCGGTCCTCGAGGTCGGATGGCGGCTGGTAGTCCTTGGGCAGCTCGGGCTTGACCGCCTTGCCGTTCTCCCACTTGTACAGGCCCTGGCCGTCCTTCTTGCCGCGCTTGCCGGCCTCGGTACCACCGGCCAGCGCCTGCGGCAGTGGGAGGCCCAGAAACGGCGCCAGCTCCTCGCCGACGCCAGCCGCCACGTCCAGTCCCACGGTGTCGATCAGCTCGATCGGGCCCATCGGCATGCCGAAGCGCACCGCGGCCTTGTCGATCGCCGCGCCCGGGATGCCTTCCGAATACGCAGTGGCGGCTTCCAGCATGTAGGGGAACAGCACGCGGTTGACCAGGAAGCCGGGCGTCCCCGCCACTGGCACCGGCAGCTTGTCGATCGCCTTGCAGAACGCCGCCAGGCGTTGCTCGGTGGCCGGTGCCATCGCATCGTGGCGGATGATTTCCACCAGCGGCATCAGCGCGACCGGGTTGAAGTAGTGCAGGCCGGCGAACTGGGCCGGACGGCGGATGTGTTCGCGCAGCTCGGTCAGCGGAATCGACGAGGTGTTGGTGGACAGCAGCGCGTCGTCCTTCATCGCCGGCTCCAGCTGCGCGTACAGGTCGCGCTTGGCCTGGGCCTGCTCGATGATCGCCTCGATCACCAGGTCCGCCCGGGCCACGCCGTCGCCGGCCAGGTCGCCCTTCAGGCGCGCGGCCACCTGCGGCCGCTTGGCCTCGTCCTTCACCTTTTTGGTGAACAGCTCGCCGGCGCGCTCCATTGCCTTGTCGATGTAGCGCTGCTCGCGGTCGGCGAGCGTGACCTGGAAGCCCTTGTAGGCCGACCACGCCGCGATGTCGCCACCCATCACGCCGGCGCCGATGACATGCACGTGGGTGATGCCGTGCTCGCCGCTGCCCTGGGCCTTGAGACGCTCCTGCAGGAAGAACACGCGGATCAGGTTGCGCGCCGTCGGCGTGGACGCAAGTCGCACCACGGCCTTGCGCTCGGCGGCCAACCGCGACTGCACGCCGCCTCCGGCGCGCGACCAGCTGTTGATGAGGGCGTACGGCGCCGGGTAGTGCTCCTTGCGCGCCTTGCGGGCGACCTGCTTGGCCAGCATCGGCGCCAGCAGGCGGCGGGCGGGCAGGGTATTGGTCAGCCAGCCCAGGAAGCGCTGCTTGAAGGGCCGCTGCACGCCCTTCAGGGCCAGCGCGGCCGCGGCATCGATCAGCTGGTCGGCCGGCACCACCTTGTCGACCAGCCCGTTGGCGCGGGCGGCCTTCGCCGTCAGGCTGCGGCCGGTCAGCATCATGTCGAATGCGGCCGGCGCGCCGATCAGGCGCGGCAGGCGCACGCTGCCGCCCCAGCCGGGGAAGATGCCCAGCTTCACTTCCGGCAGGCCGATCCGGGTGGAGGCGTCATCACTGGCGACGCGGTAGCGGCACGCCAGCGCCATCTCGGTGCCACCGCCCATGCAGAAGCCGTGGAT
>MIDV01000116.1:22780-39335 GCA_001830245.1 Lysobacterales bacterium RIFOXYA1_FULL_69_10
TCGCCGACCGTGCCTTTCTGGTCGAAGGCCTGGAATTCCTTGATGTCGGCGCCGGCCACGAAACCCTTGTCCTTGCCCGAGCGCACGACCAGTGCCTTGGGCGGGTCCAGTGCGAGGCGCTCGAGGAGGGCGTCCAGCTCGATCAGCACGTCCTGCGAGAACGTATTGACCGAGGCGCCTTCGCGGTCGAAAGAGAGGACCAGCACGCCATCGGCGCGCGTCTGGGTGTGCCAGTGCCGGGCACGGAGCCCGTCGAAGGCGGGTAGCGCGTCGCGCCCTGCGGTCATCGCGGCACCATCCGTTCACGTATGGGGAGGGCCGCTATCATCCGGGCGTTGTTTCGACGGCGTCAAATCGGGTGCAGGCGCCGCAACGAGTTGCGGAGCGGCCCGCGCGACCCCACGTGTTCAGGCAGAGCCCGCGGGTCGGAACTTTTCCCCGGCGGGGGGGTCACATCGTTCGGCCAACGCCGAGCAGACAGGAGTGCCGGCACGGCATGGCCGAAAAAGACGTTGCACAGGCATCCGCCGACGAGTTCGACCAGGAGTTGGTGCGGCGCGTCCAGCGTGGCGACAGCACGGCCTTCGATGCGCTGGTTCGCCGTTACCAGCATCGGATCGTCGGGTTGATCGGGCGCTACGTGTCCGACTGGAGCGAATGCCAAGACGTGGCCCAGGAGACGTTCATCCGCGCCTATCGCGCGATGGGCAACTTCCGGGGCGATTCCCAGTTCTATACATGGTTGCACCGCATCGCAGTGAACACCGCCAAGAATTACCTCGTTGCGCAGAACCGACGTCCACCCGCGGCGGACATCGACGCGGGCGATGCCGAGCAGTTCGATGCCGGCATGCGGCTGCGCGATACCGACACCCCCGAGCGCGAGTTGCTGCGCCAGGAGATCGAGCGCACGGTGATGGAGACCGTCGATGGCCTGCCCGAGGACCTGCGCACCGCCATCACGCTGCGCGAGGTCGATGGCATGAGTTACGACGAGATCGCCGAGCGCATGGGGTGCCCGATCGGCACGGTGCGCTCGCGCATCTTCCGTGCCCGCGATGCGATCGATGCGCGCCTGCGCCCGTTGCTGGACAACGAAGACGCCACACGATGAAAGCCGATGCTGCGACCCGCCGTCACGTCCCAACCCTCCACGAGCCGCTGATCCAGGAGTTCCCGTGCCGATGACACCGCAACAGACCAACGACGACCGCGAGACCCTCTCGGCGCTGTTCGATGGCGAGTTGCGTGGCGATGCCGCGCGCTTCGCGTTCAAGCGGCTGGACCACGACAGTGCATGGGGCCAGGCAGTGGGCCGCTGGCAGCTGGCAGGCGACGTCCTGCGCGGCCGGGCAGAGGCATCGGCGCCTGCGGATTTCGCGCAGCGGGTCAGTGCCGCGCTGGCCGACGAGGCCGGGGTGGACGCCGCGCCTGCGGTGGCGTCGGGCACAGGGTCCTCGCGTCGCGCGCTGGGGGGATGGATGCCTGGCGCGGCATTGGCGGCGTCCGTGGCGGTTGCCGCGTTCCTCGTCGCGCGGCCGTTGGAGAATCCGGCAGGCCCGGCTGAAACGGCACCGCCCGTGGTGGTTGCCGCGGCGGCGCCGGCTGAAGTCCGCGCGCCGCAATTGGCCGATACGGCGACTGACGCGGGCGCGGCACCGGCTGCGGCGCTTGCGGGCGCTGCCGTTGTCGCCGCCGCCGAGCGACCCCGTCGGTCGGCGCAGCGGCAACTCGCAGCAGCGGCTGCGCGTGACACCACCGCGCCCGAAACGGCCGGCCTCGACGATGCCGTGCCTGCGACAGAGGGGCGCGATGTCCAGCAGGTCGCCGCCGTGCAGGTGGCTGACGAGCCGCAGGCAGACCCCTTCCAGCCGCGTGCTGCCGAGTTCGGTGCCCGGCCGTGGCCGCGTGCCGTGCTGACGGATTACCGCGCGGGCGGCGCCATGACGGCCAGCTATGGCACTTCGGCATCCGCGTCTGCGCCGTCGTTCTATCCGTTCGTTCCGCGCACGGATGACGACGTCCGCCAGGTGGCACCGACCCCCGCCGACACCGGCGAGGCGGACACCCCGGCGCCGACGCCGCCGTCACCCTGACGCGCTTGCCACATCCGCTGCAGCAGGATGCAACCGTCCCGGCCCGTCCGGGCCACGGTCTGGCGCCGCACCCGTTTTCACTTTTTTCGATCGACACCTTCCGGAGGCCGATTCCATGAACCGACCGCTTCGTGCCCTTGCCCTGACCGGGCTGCTGGTGGCTGCGATACCCGTGGCCTGCACCGCCCAGGCGCCCGACGAAACCCGCAGGGCACAGGGCAGCGAAAAGCCGATCGCGCCGCCGCCGTCGTCCCAGCCCTCACGACCGCTGGTCACGGGCTTGCCGGACTTCACGTCGCTCGTTGAGCGCGTTGGCCCGGCAGTGGTGAACGTCAGCGCCGAGATCGCGCCGCGCACCGCGCGCGGTGGTGCGCCCGGGCAGGAGCAGATCCCCGAGATCTTCCGTCGTTTCTTCGGACCGGGCGTGCCGTTCCCCGAAGCCCCGGAAGGCCGCGGTGGCGTGTCCCAGGGCACCGGCTTCCTGATTTCCGATGACGGCTACCTGCTGACCAACCACCACGTGGTGGACGGCGCCGATACCGTCCAGGTCCGCCTCTCGGACCGTCGCGAATTCACCGCCGAGGTGGTTGGCAGCGACGAGGAGTCGGATGTGGCGCTGCTCAAGATTGATGCCGACGGGCTGCCGTTCCTGCGGCTGGCCGACGCGCGCCGGACCCAGGCCGGCCAGTGGGTGATCGCGATCGGTTCGCCCTTCGGGCTCGAGCACTCGGTGACCGCCGGCATCGTCAGTGCGGTCGGCCGCAGCAACCCGTACGCCGGCCAGCGGTACGTGCCCTTCATCCAGACCGATGTGGCGATCAACCGGGGCAACTCGGGCGGCCCGCTGCTCAACACCAGCGGCGAGGTGGTGGGCATCAACTCGCAGATCTTCTCCAACTCCGGCGGCTACATGGGCGTGAGCTTCGCGATCCCGATCGACGTCGCGATGAATGCCGCCGAACAGCTGCGCGACAGCGGGCGTGTCAGCCGCGGCCTGCTGGGCGTGAACGTGCAGCAGGTGACCGCCGAACACGCGCGTGCGCTGGGCCTGCCCGTCGCCGAAGGCGCGCTGGTGGCGGGCATCGAACCCGGAAGCGCGGCCGACAAGGCCGGCATCGAGCGGATGGACGTGATCACCGCGGTCGATGGCCGCGCGGTCAGCGTGTCCAGCGACCTGCCGCCGCTGATCGGCCTGAAAGCACCGGGCGACCGGGTCGAGTTGACTGTGCTGCGCAACGGGCGCGAGATGGACATCGGCGTTGTACTGGGCGAGCTGGCCGGCGCGGTAGCGGCATCCAACGACGGAGGGACCCCACGGCAGCAAGCCGATGCCGAGCCGGCCAATGCCATCGGCGTCATCCCGCAGGACCTGAGCGCCCAGCAGCGCCGCCAGCTGGGCCTGGAGACCGACGAGGGCGTCCGCATCGTGTCCGTGCAGCCCGGGCCGGCACGCGACGCGGGTCTACAGCCGGGTGATGTCGTGCTGTCGGTAGGCCGGACTTCGGTTGCCAGCGCCGCCGACCTCAACCGGCAGCTGGCGGGCCTGGACGCGGGTGAAACCGTGATGCTGCTGGTGCGGCGGGGCGCGGGCACGCAGTACGTGGCGGTGACGGCCGGCAGCTGAGGCTGGCCGGCACGCGGCACGCGTCTTCCCGCCACAGGGGCGGGCGCGTGCCGTGTGCGATAATCGCCCGTTGATTTTCCTGGCCCATTCCTTTCTGGCCTAACGGGCCCCGGTCGCGTCCCCGCATGCAGCAGATCCGCAATTTTTCCATCATCGCCCACGTCGACCACGGCAAGTCGACCCTGGCCGACCGCATCATCCACCTGTGCGGCGGCCTGACGGCGCGTGAGATGGAGGCGCAGGTCCTGGACTCCAATCCGATCGAGCGCGAGCGCGGCATCACCATCAAGTCCCAGTCCGTGTCGCTGCCCTACACCGCGCGCGACGGGCAGACCTACTTCCTCAACTTCATCGACACCCCCGGGCATGTCGACTTCAGCTACGAGGTCAGCCGCTCGCTGGCCGCGTGCGAAGGCGCACTGCTGGTGGTCGATGCCGCGCAGGGTGTGGAAGCGCAGTCGGTCGCCAACTGCTACACCGCGGTGGAGCAGGGGCTGGAAGTGGTGCCGGTGCTCAACAAGATCGACCTGCCCACGGCCGACATCGAGCGCGCCAAGGCCGAGATCGAAGCCGTCATCGGCATCGATGCGTCCGATGCGGTCGCCGTCAGTGCCAAGACCGGGCTGAACGTCGAGGATGTGCTGGAGGCGATCGTCACCCGCATCCCGCCGCCCAGGCCGCGCGACACCGACAAGCTGCAGGCGCTGATCATTGATTCGTGGTTCGACAACTACCTGGGCGTGGTGATGCTGGTGCGCATCATGCAGGGAGAGATCAAGCCGGGCGACAAGCTCAAGGTGATGTCCACCGGCCGCAGCCACCAGGTCGACAACGTCGGCGTGTTCACACCCAAGCGCAAGGAGCTGCAGCGCTTGGGCCCGGGCGAAGTGGGCTGGGTCAACGCCAGCATCAAGGACGTCCACGGCGCCCCCGTCGGTGACACGCTGACATTGGCCGCCGACCCGGCCGAGAAGCCGCTGCCCGGCTTCCAGGAAATGCAGCCGCGCGTGTTCGCCGGGCTGTTCCCGGTCGATGCCGACGACTACCCGGACCTGCGCGAAGCACTGGAGAAGCTGCGCCTCAACGATGCTGCGCTGCGCTTTGAGCCCGAGTCGTCCGAGGCGATGGGCTTCGGCTTCCGCTGCGGGTTCCTTGGCATGCTGCACATGGAGATCGTGCAGGAGCGCCTCGAGCGCGAGTACGACCTGAACCTGATCTCCACCGCGCCGACGGTGGTGTACGAGGTACTCAAGACCGACGGCACCATCGTGTCGATGGACAACCCGGCCAAGCTGCCGCCGGTGAACCAAGTCGAGGAGATCCGCGAGCCGGTCATCCGGGCCAACATCCTCACGCCGCCCGATTACGTCGGCAACGTGATTACCCTGTGCGAGGAGAAGCGCGGCAGCCAGATCGGCATCACCTACATGGGCAGCCAGGTGCAGATCAGCTACGAGCTGCCGATGGCCGAAGTGGTGCTGGACTTCTTCGACCGGCTCAAGTCCGTCAGCCGCGGCTACGCGTCGCTGGACTACCACTTCCTGCGTTTCCAGGCCGGCCCGTTCGTGCGCGTGGACACGCTGATCAACGGCGACAAGGTCGATGCGCTGAGCATCATCACGCACCGCAGCCATGCCGACCGGCGAGGGCGCGACCTGTGCGAGAAGATGAAGGAGCTGATCCCGCGGCAGATGTTCGACGTGGCCATCCAGGCCGCGATCGGCTCGCAGATCATCGCCCGCAGCACGGTCAAGGCGATGCGCAAGAACGTGCTGGCCAAGTGCTACGGCGGCGACATCACCCGCAAGAAGAAGCTCCTCGAGAAGCAGAAAGAGGGCAAGAAGCGGATGAAGCAGGTCGGTCGCGTGGAGATCCCGCAGGAAGCGTTCCTGGCCGTGCTGACCGTGGACAACAAGTAACGAAATGGGGAACCGACGTTCGTGAGTCGTCGGTGCCGCGCGATCGGCACCTTGCGCTGGAGGGCGGCCGACGCGCCGCGCCAGTCATGACCTGCAGCACGTCCGAGACCCCGTCGCCACCGAAATACTGCGTCTGCGTCACCTGCACACCCGACCCCGGCAACCCGTTGCCCCACTCCCGGATCCAAAGGACCCCCGATGCGCTGGTTTGAAATCGCCCTGGTGGTGCTCACCTTCGCCACCGGCATCATCTGGTTGCTGGACACCCTGTTCTTCGCCAAGCGCCGCGCCGCCGGTGCCACGTTGCTGGACGACGGCAAGGAACCGGTGCTGGTCGATTACTCCAAGGCCTTCTTCCCGGTGCTGCTGGTCGTGCTGCTGCTGCGCAGCTTCATCGCCGAGCCGTTCCGCATCCCGTCCAACTCGATGATGCCGACGCTGCTGACGGGCGACTTCATCCTCGTCAACAAGTTCACCTACGGGCTGCGCCTGCCGATCAACAACCACAAGGTGGTGGCGCTGGGCGCGCCCGACCGCGGCGACGTGGTGGTGTTCCGGCCGCCGCACCACCCCGACCAGGACTGGATCAAGCGCGTGATGGGCTTGCCGGGCGACCGCATCGCCTACCGCGACAACACCGTCTACGTGAATGGCGAGCCGCTGGCCTACGAAAGTGTCGGGGTGTATTCGGGCACCGGCAACGGCACCGAGATGACCGGCGCGGAAGAGCTGCGCGAGCAACTGCAGGGTCGCTCCCATACCGTGCTGGAGCGGACCAACCTGCCGTTCATGGACCAGGGCGAGGGCGAGTGGGTCGTGCCACCGGGCCACTATTTCGTGATGGGCGACAATCGTGATAATAGCGAGGACAGCCGATACTGGGGCTTCCTCCCGGAGTCCAACCTCAGGGGCAAAGCGTTCCTGATCTGGATGCATTTCGACGGGGGCTTCGACTTCTCGCGCATCGGCAGCAGCATTCCGTGAGGCCGGTCGCCAGGTAACACCCATGCCGCGGGGCAGGCGGCGCATCGCTAGGGGGATTTACATGAAAGGCACGATGAAACGCACGCAGCGCGGCATGACCCTGATCAGCTTCATCATCGTGCTGGCGGTGGTCGGCGTGTTCGTCTACATGGGCATGAAGCTGATCCCGATGTATTCGGAGTACTACGCGGTCAAGCGCGCGCTGGCGGCGATGAAGTCCGACCCGTCGATGGCCAACTCGGACCCGGCGCGCATCCGCGACTTCTTCTTCCGCAAGCTGTACGTCAGCTATGCCGACAACGTGAAGCGCGACCACCTGAAGATCGAGCGCCGCGACGCGGGCTATCTGATGACGGTCGAGTACGAAATCCGCAAGCCGCTGATCTACAACCTGGACATCGTCGGCAAGTTCCACGCCGAGGAGCAGTTGCGCCGCGGCGGCGGGCTGGACTGAGGCCGGTTTGACCGAAATCGGCCACCCGTTCCGTGATCCGGGCCTGCTCGCGCAGGCCCTGACCCACCGGAGTGCGGGTGCGCCGCACAACGAGCGGCTCGAGTTCCTGGGTGACTCGCTCGTCAACCTGATCATTGCCGAAGCCCTCTACCAGCGCTGGCCGCAGGTGGACGAGGGTGCGTTGACGCGTGCGCGCGCCGAGCTGGTGCGCGAGTCCGGCTTGGCGCCGATCGCACGCGACCTCGACCTTGGTTCAAGGCTCACGCTGGGGCCGGGCGAGATGAAATCCGGCGGGCACCGCCGCGACTCGATCCTGGCCGACGCGCTGGAAGCGCTGGTGGCGGCGATCTACCTGGATGCCGGCTTCGAGGCCTGCCGGGCCGCGGTGCTGCCGTGGTTCGAGCCCGCCATGGCCGCGCTGCCGCCACCGCACAAGGTCGGCAAGGACGCCAAGACGCGCCTGCAGGAATGGCTTCAGGGCCGGCAGAAGCCGTTGCCGGTCTACGCGCTGCTGTCCGAAAGCGGCGAGGAGCATGCCAAGACGTTCCAGGTCAGCTGCACGTTGACCGAGCCGCATGTCGTGACCGAGGGGCAGGGCGGCTCGCGCAGGGCGGCCGAGCAGACCGCGGCGGAAGCGGCATTGGCCGCGCTGGACGCCCTGCGCGAGGCGCGCGCGGGCTGACCGTGCCCCGGCCGGCGTTTGCCGACCTACAATTGCCGGATGCAGAACGCCTACCGCGCCGGCCACGTCGCCGTCATCGGCCGACCCAACGTCGGCAAGTCCACCCTGACCAACGCACTGGTGGGGGCGAAGATCAGCATCGTCTCGCCCCGGCCGCAGACCACGCGCCACCGCCTGCTGGGCATCGCCACGTTCCCGGAAGGCCAACTGGTCCTGGTCGATACCCCGGGCCTGCATCGCGACCAGGGCAAGTCGACCGCCACCGCCATGCACCGCTGGATGAACCGCGCGGCCCGCGGCGCGCTGGAAGGCGTGGACGTGGCCCTGCTGGTGGTACGTGCCGGGCAATGGGACGAGGCCGACAGCTTCGCGTACGAGGCACTCAGGGGCGCGGGCCTGCCGGTGGTGCTGGTGGTCAACCAGGTCGACCGGCTCAAGGACAAGACCGCGTTGCTGCCGTACCTGGCCCAGGTCAGCGAAGGCCGGGACTTCGCCGGCGTGCACCCGGTTTCGGCGCTCAAGCGCAACGGGCTCGAGGCGCTGGTCAAGACGGTGCTGAAGCACCTGCCCGAGCAGGACGCGTTGTATGGCGAAGACGAGATCACCGACAAGAGCCAGCGGTTCCTTGCCGGCGAGATGGTGCGCGAGCAGCTGATGCGACAGCTGGGCGAGGAGCTGCCGTACGCCACGACCGTGGAGATCGAGCGTTTCGAGGTCGACGGCCGCCTGCTGCGCATCGGCGCGGTGATCTGGGTCGAGCGCGACGGCCAGAAGGCGATCGTCATCGGCAAGGGCGGCGAGCGCCTGCGCGAGATCGGCGCCAAGGCGCGCCAGCAGATGGAGCGCCTGTTTGATTCGAAAGTGTTCCTGGAAACCTGGGTGCGCGTGCGCGAAGGCTGGTCGGACGACGAAGCCGCGTTGCGGGCGTTCGGTTACCACGACTGAGGCGGAGCAAGGCGGATAGCGCTGCGCGGGTGACGGCATGACTGCGATCAAGGTCCGGAAGCACGCCCTAGCCCCTGGCCCTAGCCCCTAGCCTCTAAGCTCCTGCTTCCAACCCCCATGCGAATCACTGCCGAACCCGCCTTCGTGCTGCATGCGCGCCCGTGGCGCGAAACCAGCCTGCTGGTGGAGGTGCTGACGGCGACGCACGGCCGCCTTGGCGTGCTGGCGCGCGGTGTCCAGGGCCCGAAACGCCACGTGCTGCGCGCCGCATTGCAGCCCCTGCAGTGGATCCGCCTGGAGGCCGTCCAACGCGGGGAACTGGCGAGGCTGGTCGCCGCCGAAGCCGTCGATGCGGCTCCCCGGCTGGTGGGCGACACGTTGCTGGCCGGCTTCTACCTCAACGAGTTGACCCTGCGTTTGGCGCCGCGCCAGGACCCCCAGCCCGACCTGTTCCACGCCTACGCGGTGGCACGCGAACGCCTGCGCGCCGACGAGCCACTGGGCTGGACGTTGCGACGCTATGAGCGCGACCTGCTGGAGGCACTGGGTGTCGGGTTCGACTGGCGCGTGGATGGCGATGGGGTGGCGATCGATCCGGCCGCCCGCTACCGCCTCGACCCGGAACATGGCGCGCGCCGGTTGCTCAGCGACCGCGGCCAGGCCGACCGCGCCGGTGCCGCCACGGGTCGCGCGTTGCTGGCGATGGCCGCCGACACTCCACCCGAGGCCGAGGACCAGGCCGGCCTCAGACGGGCGCTGCGCTCGGTTCTGGAACACCACTTGGGCCCGCGCGGCCTGAAGTCGTGGGAGATGCTGGGCGACCTGGCGCGGGTCGGTCCGCGGTCGAACGCCCCCGGATGAATTGCGGCGGGTCGCGCCGACCCGTCACGGCTGCGCCGGCGTCTCCAGCGTCCCGGTGATAGCGGATTCAAACATCGCCCACGCAGTGGAACTGTCGGGATGCGCCTCGAGAGCCTGCACCGCGCACGCCAGCCGCCGCGCACCGACGAACCCGCAACTGGCCCGCAGCTTGTGCAGGCTACGCTGCATGTGCTCGTGGTCGCCCCGATGGAACGCGGCGCCGACGTCGTCGTGGATGTGCGACAGCTCCTGCAGGAACAGTCCGCGCAATGTCTGCACGTGTGCCAGGTTGCCATTGAGCGCCCGCGCCGCAGAGTCGTCGTCCCACACCGGCTCGTCGCCGGGCGGTGGCGGCGCCAGCATTCCGGCCTCCGGCGTCGCGGGCAGCCCCAGCAGCGCGCGCACCCGTCCCCGCATGGCGGGCGCGGGCAGCGGTTTGACCACCACCTCGGCGAACCCGGCGCGGCGCAGCGAGTCGTGCAGCGATTCGTCACGGCTCGCGGTATGGGCCAGCACCGGCGTGTCCGGATGGAGTTTGCGCAGGCGTTGCAACAGGTCGATGCCCGAACCGTCGGGCAGGTGCGCGTCCAGCAACCAGGCGTCGTAGCGCTGACTGCGTGCCAGCGCCAGCGCGGCGGCTACGCCGTCGGCGCTGTCGACCTCGCACGGCACCGCATCCAGTGCCGCCGACAGGAATGCGCGGCTGATGGGATCGTCCTCGACCAGCAGCACGCGTGGCAGTGCTTCAGCTGTCATCGGCCCACCTTTCATCGTGAACAGGCAGCGCGACTGGGTATGCTCCCGCGGATGTCTCCGCCCCCGCCCGCGCCTTTCGTGCCGTGGATCCTACGCCTGCTGGCATGGGCCGTGGGAGTTTCGCTGTTGGCCGTGTGGTCGGGACCGGCATCGGCCCGCGCAGCGACGGCGCGCATCGAGCGCGTCGAGACGCCCGTGGCGACCCTGCAGGGCGTGCGCGTCCGGCTGGAGTGGCCCGCGGGCGCGGACCAGGGCCGGCTGCGGCTGCAGGCTGCGAGGCTTGACGCCCCCGACCTCGGATACCGCTTCCGCAACGTCGAGTGGCAATGCCCGCTGCAGCGGGCCGGAGAAGGCGGTTGGCAGTGCGATGGCCCGGTGCGAGGGGGCGGGGCGCCGTTCCGACTGGCGGTCAACCTTGGGCCGGAGACCACGCGCGCCGCGCTGACGCGAGGGGGGGCTGGCGTCACCATGACGCGCGACGCCGCCACGCCCGACCTCACGCGCGTGGATCTCACCCGGGTGCCGCTGGCATGGACACAGGCGCTGCTCGACCAGGCCTGGCCCGAGGCGCGGCTGCAGCGCGGCCATGGCGACGCCCGGCTGGAGGTGCTGACCCCGCCCGGGCAACGGCTTCGCGTGCGCGGGCCCCTGGAACTGCACGACGCCGCGCTCGATACCCCCGATGGCCGCATCGCCGCCGAGGGGCTGGATGCGCGGCTGCAGCTGGATACCCGTTTTGGCGACACCGACGAGGTCGAACTGGACGGCCGGTTGCTGGCGGGGGAGCTGCTCTACGGCACGACCTACATCGCACTGGACCGCCCGGTCGAGCTCTCGCTGCAGGCGCGCAACGTTGATTCCAGCGGCTGGGCGATCCCGCGGCTGCGCTGGGATGATCCGGGCCGGCTGCGCTTCGAGGGCTCGCTGGCGTTCACCCCCGAGCTGGCGCTGCAGCAGGCCGACCTCAGCGTCGACGCGCCCGACCTGGCGGGTGCGGCCGCGGGCTACCTCACCGGTTGGCTCGGGCTGGCCGGCCTGTCCGATCTGCAATTGAGCGGGCGCGCCCAGGCCGACGTCGCGGTGCACGAGGGCGCGCTGCGGCAGGCGCACCTGGCGCTTACGGGCGTGCGTGTGGACGACCCGCGCGGCCGCTTCGCCTTCAGGGACCTTCGCGGCGACGTGCGCTTTTCCGCGACCACGCCCGTGTCGAGCGAACTGGCGTGGTCGGACGGCACGCTGTATGGCCTGGAATTCGGCGCGGCGCGGCTGCCGTTCACCAGTCGGGACGGCGTGTTGGCGCTCGAACAGGACGTGCGCGTGGAAACGCTGGGTGGCGAGGCCCGTATCGAGCAGCTGCGACTGCGGCCACCCGGCGCCGACGGCGGATTGGATATCACCTTCGGGCTCGCCCTGGATTCGCTTGATGTCGGCCAGCTGGCGCAGGCACTGGGCTGGCCGGCGTTCACCGGCAGGCTGACCGGCCGCATCCCGCAGGCGCGCTATGCCAACGACCGGCTGGAATTCGATGGCGGGCTGGCCATGTCGCTGTTCGACGGCACCGTGCAGGTGTCGGCGCTGGCGATGGAGCGCCCGTTCGGTACCGCGCCCACGCTGTCGGCCGACATCGCCATCAACGACCTGGACCTGCAATCGCTGACCGGCGTGTTCGGCTTCGGCGAAATCACCGGCGCACTGGACGGACGCATCGACGGGCTGCGCCTGGTGGACTGGCAGCCGGTCGCGTTCGATGCCTCGCTGTACACCGACCGCAAGCGCGGCGTGCGCCAGCGCATCAGTCAGCGCGCCGTGCAGGACCTGTCGAGCGTCGGCGATCCCAGCTTCGCCAACACGCTTCAGGCGCAGCTGATCGGCCTGTTCGACGACTTCGGTTACGCGCGCATCGGCATCGCCTGCCGCCTGGCCGACGAGGTGTGCGAGATGGACGGGCTCGGTTCAGCGGGCGCAGGCGCCATGCAGAATCGAGGCTTTATCATCGTACAGGGTTCGGGCCTGCCGCGGTTGACGGTGGTGGGTTACAACCGATGGGTCGACTGGCCCACGCTGGTGGAGCGGTTGGCCGCCGTGGGTTCGGGCGAAATCAAGCCGGTCGTCGAGTGACCGGCACTACGAATGATCCACAAGCAGGGAGACAGACATGCGACGTTGGATGGGATTGCCGGTGGCCGCCGTGGTGTTGAGCGCGTGCGTGACGATCAACGTCTACTTCCCGGCCGCCGAGGCGCGTGAAGCGGCGCGCGAGTTCGTGGAGAAGGTGATCGACGACGAGCGCGAGGCCACGCCCGTCGAAGGCGAGGGCGGGGGTGCGCCGGGCGGGCTGGCGGCCGTGTCGCTGCCGCGCATCGACCTGTGGGCGCTGGCCGGCATCGGCACCGCGCATGCGCAGAGCCCGGACATCACCATCAAGACGCCGGCCATCCAGGCGATCCAGGCGCGCATGAAGCAGCGCTTCGACGCCCAACTGCGCGCCGGTTTCGATGCAGGCGCGCTGGGCTTCGCCGCCGACGGCACCATCGTCGTGCGCGATGCCGGCAAGCTGCCGCTCAAGGACCGCGTCGCGATCAACCAGGCCGTTGCCGACGACAACCGCGATCGCAAGGCGGTGTACCGCGAGGTCGCGGTCGCCAATGGACATCCGGAATGGGAAGGCCGCATCCGCGAGGTGTTCGCCAGGCAGTGGGTCGACAGCGCGCGTTCGGGCTGGTGGTACCAGTCGGGCGGGAGCTGGAAGCAGAAGTAAGGGGTCCGCGCCCGGTCGCATTGACGAAGGCCCGCCTTGCGGGCCTTTGCTTTTTTTTGGGGACGCAGCGCCCGTCCTCGCGCACCGGGCCCGCACGCCGCGCCATCCCGCTGCCACGACCGGGATCCACGATCCACCTTCTGCGACAATGCGCGCCCGCTGTTTTCAGGATGTATCCGCACGTGGCACGCCGTTCCCGCATCGACCCCACCCCGTTTGAAGCCCGCATCACCGACCTGACCCACGATGGCCGCGGCGTCGCGCGCCGCGAGGACGGCAAGGCGGTATTCGTGTCGGGCGCGCTGCCGGACGAGCGGGTGATGGCCGTGCAATCGGCCAAGAACCGCCACTTCGACGAGGCGCGCACGGTCGAGGTGCTGGAGGCGTCCGAGCACCGCGTGCAGCCACGCTGCCCGCACTTCGGTACCTGCGGCGGCTGCGCGCTACAGCACCTGGCCGAGGACCGACAGATCATCGCCAAGCAGCGCGTGCTGATGGAGAACCTCGAGCGCATCGGCCACGTCACGCCCGAGCGCGTGCTGCCGCCGCTGACCGACGTGGCGTGGGGGTACCGCCGCAAGGGCCGGTTCTCGGTGCGCCGGGTGGAGAAGAAGGGCCGCACGCTGGTGGGATTCCGCGAGCAGGACCCGCGCTTCGTCGCCGAACTGCACGAATGCCACACGGTCATCCCGGCCATCGGCAGCCGCATCGAGGCGCTGGCAGCGCTGGTCGACAGCCTGCAGGCGCGAAGTGCGATCCCTCAGATCGAATTCATCGCCGGCGACCCCAATGAGGCGTTCGACGGCGTGGCGCTGACCATCCGCCACCTGGAGCCGTTGTCGGAGGCCGACCGTGCCGCCGTGGTCGCTTTCGGGCAGGCGCACCGGTTCGCCATCTTCCTGCAGTCCGGCGGCGTCGACAGCGTGCAGCCGCTGTGGCCGGACACGCCGGAGCTGTCGTTCTCGCTGCCCGAGTGGGGCCTGGTCTACGGCTTCAAGCCGCTGGACTTCATCCAGGTCAACGCCGGGCTCAACGGAAAGATGATCCGAAGCGCGCTGGACCTGCTGGATGCACAGCCGGACGAGCGCGTGCTCGACCTGTTCTGCGGCCTGGGCAACTTCACCCTGCCGCTGGCGCGCAGCGTGCGCTCGGTGGTGGGCGTGGAGGGCGAGGCCGGACTGGTGCTGCGGGCCCGCGAAAATGCCGCGCGCAACGGGCTGGACAACGCGCAGTTCCACGCGGCCGACCTGGCGCAGGACCTGTCCGGCCATGCGTGGATGCGCGAAGGCTTCGACAAGCTGCTGCTGGACCCGCCGCGCTCGGGCGCCGACTTCGCGCTGACCCAGCTGCCGCTCAAGCAGTTCAAGCGGATCGTCTACGTCAGTTGCCACCCGGCATCGCTGGCGCGTGACGCCGGTTACCTGGTCCGCGAGAAGGGCTGGACGCTGAAGGCGGCCGGCGTGATGGACATGTTCCCGCACACCGCGCACGTGGAATCGATCGCGATGTTCGAGCCGCGCTGACCGCATAGGGTCCCTGGCCCTTGTAGGAGCGGCTTCAGCCGCGACCGCGTGGCATGCGACGGGACCGGACTTCAGATCGCGCCTGAAGGCGCTCCTACAAATGGCGGGTTAATCGTGGCCATCGAGATCGAACGCAAATTCCTCGTCATCGGTGACGGCTGGCGCACCGCCGCCCACAAGGCCGTCGCGATGGCGCAGGGCTACCTCAACGACCTCGCGGCCATGGACGCCGCGCCCGGGCGTGTGGCGATGAAGGCGTCGGTGCGTGTGCGCATCGCCGGGGACGCGGCGTTCCTCAACCTCAAGTCACGCGAACTCGGCCATACCCGGCAGGAGTTCGACTACCCGATTCCCCTCAAAGACGCGCGCGACCTGTTGGCGCTGTGCGTGGGCGGACTGGTCGACAAGGTCCGCCACTACGTCGACGTGGGCGGGCGCGAGTGGGAGGTCGACGAGTTCCTCGGCGACAGCGCCGGCCTGGTGGTGGCCGAGCTGGAGCTGGAGTCGGCGGACGCCTCCTTCGAGCGGCCCGACTGGCTGGGCCGCGAAGTCACGGACAGTGCCCGCTACTACAACCTGGCCCTGGCCACGCGGCCGTACTCGCACTGGTCGCAGGCCGAGCGTGACGGCAGCGCGCTGTAGGACGGCTTCCGCCGCGAACCCGTCTCGAAGCCACACCTGAACGCGCCCGCCGCCCGCCGGGCTTCTGACACAATGGCCGGCCGTCCCGACCGGACGGATTTCCACGCTTCCGCAGGGATCCAAGCATGCTCGTCATCGGCGTCGCCGGACACGAACTCACCGCGCAGGAGCGCGACTGGCTGCAGCACGACGCCTGCGCCGGCGTGATCCTGTTCACCCGCAACTTCGCCTCGCGCCAGCAGGTGGCCGAGCTGTCGCAGGCCATCCGCGAAGCCGCGCCGCGCCCGCAGCTGGTCTGCGTGGACCAGGAGGGCGGCCGCGTGCAGCGCTTCCGCGAGGGTTACAGCGCATTGCCGCCGCTGGAGGGCTTCGGCCGCCAGTACGCGCAGGACCGGGAGGTCGCGCTCAAGCTGGCCGAGGAGCACGCCTGGGTGATGGCCAGCGAGATCAAGGCCACGGGCGTGGACCTGAGCTTCGCGCCTGTGGTCGACCTGGGCCGCGGCAACCGCGCCATCGGCGACCGTGCGTTTTCGGAAGACCCTCAGGTAGTAGCCGACTTCACCCGCGCCTACGTGCGCGGCATGCACGGCGCCGGCATGGCCGCCACGCTCAAGCACTTCCCGGGCCACGGCTCGGTGCTGGAAGACACGCATTTCGATGACGCCGTGGATCCGCGCCCGCTGGACGAGATCCGCGCGCTGGACCTGGTGCCGTTCGAGGCCGGCATCGCCGCTGGCGCCGACGCGGTGATGATGGCGCACGTTGTCTATCCCGAAGTCGCGCCGGAGCCGGCCGGGTATTCGAAGGTCTGGATCGAGGGCATCCTGCGCAAGGAGATGGGCTTCCGCGGCGTGGTGTTCTCCGACGACATCGGCATGGCCGCGGCGTTCTCCGCCGGCGGCATCAAACAGCGCGTCGACCTGCACCTGGACGCCGGTTGCGACGTCGTGCTGGTGTGCCATCCGGAGCTGGTCGAGGAGTCGCTCAAGGCCGTCGAAGGCCGGGCGCTGAACACGAGGGCGCTGGTCAACCTGATCGGCCGCGGCCCGATGGGCTGGGACGGCCTGCTGGCCGACGCGCGCTACACCGCATCGCGCGGCCGCCTGGAGGGGCTGGCATGACGCGCGCGCCAAGCAGCCCGCCGTCGCTGGCCGATGCGGTCGCCAATGCCGACGTCGTTCACGACCGCGCCACGCTCGAGCAGGCCATCGACCGCATGGCCGAGGGCATCGCCGACGACTATGCCGGCAGCGTGCCGGTCTACCTGACGATCATGCACGGCGGCATGCCGTTCGCCGCGCAATTGGCGTT
>MIDV01000117.1:0-1832 GCA_001830245.1 Lysobacterales bacterium RIFOXYA1_FULL_69_10
TGTTCTTTTGCGCGATGTAAGAACATCCATAAGACCGCGGGCACGGCCTTGATGGTTGGTCCGGGCGGCGTACCGCGCCGCGGCGGGGCGATGGTTTATTCAGGCTGCTATACCACCGGCTCCATCCCGCGCATCGCGGCTGAAGCTGCTCGTACAGGCCAGCAAGCGCAGCGTCCGCAATACCAAAGAAAACGGCGCCCAATGAGGCGCCGTTTATGTGTCGGATGTCGGAACCCGACTAGAGAATGGCAGGGGGCTCGCCACCCACGATGACCAGACTCAGGCGGTCGTGCTTGTTACCCATGGGCGCGGGCCAATCGCGCGGGAAGGTTGCTTGGTGTCGCAGCCATGTGTGGGTGCGAAAGCCTGGGTAGTTTGAAGACGGTCCAGGTACGCGTTTTTGTTACGCCGGTCGTTGCCGGCATCGCGGCTGAGGGATCCAGCATGCGTGCGACCAGCGCTTCGCAGTGATCAAAAGAAAACGGCGCCCCAAGGGCGCCGTTTCCATTTGCCGCACAAGGCGACACGCCGTAGGCGAACTACTCCTGCGTCGACGGCCGCAGCTTCTCCTGCGCGGCGAGGAACGGGTTGCCTTCGTACCAGCGCGGCCACTGCTCGCTGCCGGCTAGCGCCTGGCCCACGCCGTAGAGTGCCTGGAGGTCCTGCACGGCGCCCTCCAAGTTCCAGCTTTCGTCGAACTCGTCGCCCACCTGGTGGTAGCGCTTGTCGCGGTAGTCGGCCTGGGCTGCCTGTCCGGCTTCCATTCCACCGTCGACCAGATCGTCGCCACCCTTGGCGTAGAGGGCGGGCACGCCGGCCTTGGCGAAGTTGAAGTGGTCGGAACGGAAGTAGAAGCCGCTCTGCGGCGAGGACTCCTCGCGCAGCACGCGCTGCTGGGCATCGGCCTGCGTCTTGAGCAGGTCCTCCAGCTCGGAGTTGCCCATGCCCACGACAGTGAAGTCGCGCGACGGGCCGGACACCGACATGGCGTCGAGGTTGATCACGGCCACGGTCTTGTCCAGCGGCACGGTCGGGTTGGCGACGTAGTACTTCGAACCCAGCAGGCCGGACTCCTCCAGCGTGACCGCCAGCAGCATGACCGACCGCTCCGGCTTGGGGTTCTGGCTCACGAAGGCCTCGGCAATCTCCAGGATGCCGGCGATGCCGGTGGCGTTGTCGACCGCGCCGTTGTAGATCGTGTCGCCCTCGCCTTCGTGCTGGCCCAGATGGTCCCAATGGCCCATGTAGACGATGGTTTCCTCCGGGCGCGTGGTGCCGGGGAGCATCGCGATCAGGTTGGGCGAGCTCTTCTGCGAGGTCGTGCTCTTGAGCGCCAGCGACAGGCGCGCATCCAACGGGATCGCCTTGAAGCCGGGCTTGTTGGCCGCGGCGTACAGGTCGTCGAGGTCGTGGCCGAGATCGTCCAGCAGGTCACGTGCGACGTCGCTGGTAATCCAGCCCTGCGCCGGCAGGCGCGGCTCCGGGTCGTCCTTCGTCGAGAGGTCGAATTGCGGACCCGACCAGGAATTCTTGACCACGTCCCAGCCGTAGGACGCGCCGGCGTCGTCATGGATGATCAGCGCAGCAGCCGCGCCCTGGCGGGCGGCTTCCTCGTACTTGTAGGTCCAGCGGCCGTAGTAGGTCATGCGGTCGCCCTCGAACAGCTCGGCGTCCTCGGCATGGAAGCCCGGGTCGTTGACGAACATCACGACCGTCTTGCCCTCCACGTCGATGCCGTCGTAGTCGTTCCAGCCCAGTTCCGGCGCATTGACGCCGTAGCCGACGAACACCAGCTCGCTGTCATCGATGTCGACCTGCGCCTGCCCGGTACG
>MIDV01000117.1:1891-6473 GCA_001830245.1 Lysobacterales bacterium RIFOXYA1_FULL_69_10
GTAGCTGTCGCCGTTGCCCGGCTTGAGGCCCAGGCGCTGGAACTGCGCGGCCAGGTACTCGACCGTCTTCTCCTCGCCGACGCTGCCCGGTGCGCGGCCGGCGAACTCGTCCGAGGCCAGCGTGCGCACGTGGGCACGGAAGTCATCGACGGTGATTGCCGGATCGAAGGTGTGGTCGGACGCGGCGGGGGTGGCCGGCGTAGCCGCGGTGGGCTCGGGCGCATCGGCCGGCTTGTTGCAGGCCGCGAGCACAAGCGCGGCGGCCACCAGCGAGGTGGCGGTGGAAAGCGGAGTGCGGGTCATGGGAGCTCCGGGTCGGCCGACGGTGTCGGCGGAATTCCCATTCTATGCCCGATGGCCGGGTCGACCGGGACCGCGCGTCCCTGCAGGTCTACTCGTGGCCGCATGGTGGAACCTTTCGCCGGGTTTCCAGGCAATCGAAAACCGCCGGAGGATCCGGCGGCCTTGGACTTGAGCGCCTTAGTCGCGCGGTGCGCGATCACCCTCGTAACGCTGTGCGGTGGCGCCGGTCACCGGTCCGATCTTCGCAGTGCTGTGCACGTAGAGCTTCACGTCGCGCTCGAATACCAGCGGGCCGTCGACGCGGGCGTTGGGCCCGATGATCACGCGCGGGTCGCGCTTCTTGCCAAAGCTCACCCAGTTGCGCGTCGGCTTGGTGTAGCGGATGCCGCCGCGCACGTGCGAACCGGCGCCCACGGTCAGGTCGCCGTTGACGGTTTCGATGCCGCCGGCCAGGTCCGTATCGACCAGCCCGATAGCGCCATTGACCGTTTCCACGTCGCCGCCGATCGAGCCGCCGCGACCGACGAAGATGCTGCCGTTGACCGTGCTGACGTCGCCGTCCGCCTTCAGCCCGGCCTCGGCGCGGATGCTGCCGTTGACGGTGGACAGGCTTTCGACGGTCACGTTCTCGGCGACCTTGACGCTGCCATTGACGGTGCCGGCATCGGCGACACGCGCACCGGCCTCGATGCGGATGCTGCCGTTGACGGTTTCCAGGTCGCCGTAGGCCTGGCCGGCGTCGGCGGTGATGCTGCCGTTGACCTTGTCGATGCTGGTCTGGGCGATGGCCGGGGCGGCGCCCAGCGCCAGCGCGACGGACAGGGCGAGCGAGAGGGGGCGTGCAATTGGGGTGCGGGTCATGGTCGATTCCCTTGGACAGTCCGCGTGGGATGCCGCGGCCGGGCCTCAGGTTTAACCTGCTTGGCTACAATCGGCCCCTGCCTTTAGTCACCGGACCCTGCACGTGCCTGCCGATCCGCACCCGCGCCACGCCGCCATTCGCCCGGTCGTCCTGCTGATCCTGGACGGCTGGGGCCACCGCGAAGAACGCGAGGACAACGCGCTGGCGCAGGCCCGGCTGCCCAACTGGGACTCGCTGGTCGCCGCCTGGCCGCATACGCTTATCCACACCGAGGGCCGCCACGTCGGCCTGCCGGACGGACAGATGGGCAATTCCGAAGTCGGGCACATGAACCTGGGGGCCGGGCGCATCGTCTACCAGGACCTGACCCGCATCGACGCGGCGATCGAGGACGGCAGTTTCAATGCCAATGCCGAGTTGCTGGCGGCGTGCCGCGCCGCGCGCGAGCACGGCCACACGCTGCACCTGATGGCGCTGCTGTCGCCGGGCGGCGTGCACAGCCACGAGCGCCACCTGCACGCGATGATCGAACTCGCCAAGCGCGAGGACGTGCCGCGCGTCGCCGTGCACGCGTTCCTCGACGGTCGCGACATGCCGCCCAAGTCGGCCGGTGCCAGCATCGATGCGCTGCAGGCGGTGTGCGATGCGGCGGGCAACGCGAGCATCGCCAGCATCAGCGGGCGTTACTACGCGATGGACCGCGACCAGCGCTGGGACCGCGTGCGCCGAGCGTGGGATGCGATGGTCGAGGCCTCCAGTGACCACCACGCGCCCGACGCGCGCACCGCACTGGGCGATGCCTACGCACGCGGCGAGACCGACGAGTTCGTTCTGCCGACCGTGATCGACGACGGCGCGACCATGCGCGACGGCGATGCGGTGGTGTTCATGAACTTCCGCGCCGACCGTGCCCGCCAGTTGACCGGCGCATTCGTGGCCGACGAGTTCCACGGGTTCGAAGCGCGCCGGCCGAAGCTGTCGCGGTTCGTCTGCCTTACCGAGTACGACGCGCGGTTGCCGGCGCCGGTGGCGTTCGCGCCCGACGACCTGCGCCACACGCTGGGCGAGGTCGTGGCCGATGCCGGGCTGCGCCAGCTGCGCATCGCCGAGACCGAGAAGTACGCGCACGTGACGTTCTTCTTCAGCGGCGGGCGCGAGGCGCCGTTCGACGGCGAGCAGCGCATCCTGGTGCCCAGCCCGAAGGTCGCGACCTACGACCTGCAGCCGGAGATGAGCTGCCCTGAAGTGACGGAGCGGCTGGTCGCCGCCATCCGCAACCGCGACTGCGACTTGGCGGTCTGCAACATCGCCAACCCCGACATGGTCGGCCACACCGGCAACCTGGCGGCCGCGGTGCTGGCGGCCGAAGCGGTGGACGTGGCGATCGGCGCGATCGCACAGGCTGTGCGCGATGTCGGCGGTGCGCTGCTGGTCACCGCCGACCACGGCAACCTGGAGATGATGCGCGACGCGAGCACCGGCCAGCCGCACACCGCCCACACCATTGGCCCGGTGCCGTTCGTCTACCTCGGGCCGCGTACGGCCGGCCTCCGCGCGGGCGGTGCGCTGCGCGATGTCGCGCCCACCGTGCTGGACCTGCTCGGCCTGCCGCAACCGGCGGACATGTCCGGCCGCTCGCTGCTGGTCGGGGACGGCACGTCGGCGTGATGCTGGCCTGCGGTCGCCCGGTGCTGGCCCTGCTGTTGGCCGTGCTCGTGATGCCGGCAGCGGCGCAGGATGCGCGTAACGCCGAGCAGCGGCTGGAGACGGTGCGGCGCGAGCTGAAGGCGGTGGCCAGCGAGCGCCGCAAGCTGGAAGGCGAGCGCGGCAGCGCCGCACGCGCCCTGCGCGAGGCCGACGAAGCGGTCGGCACGTCGACCCGTCGCCTGGGCGAGACACGGCAGCGCCTGGCCGACGAGCAGCAGGCGCTGGCCGGGCTGCAACAGCGGCGCGAACAGATGCAGGCCCGGCTGGGCACGCAGCGCGAACAGCTCAAGTCGCTCCTGCGCGCGGCCTACCGCGAACGCGACGACGCCCCGCTGAAGGCGCTGCTGGCACAGGACCGCCTGGCCGACGCCAACCGCGTGCTGACCTACCACCGCTACCTGCAGCGCCATCGCGCAGAGCGGATTGCCGCGCTGGCCGCCAGCCTGCGCGAACTGGATGCGGTCGAACGCGACATCGTGGCGCGGCAGGCACAGCTCGAGGCGACCCGGGAGCAACTGGAGTCCGAACTGGCGAGCCTGGAGGCCAGTCGCAAGGAGCGCGCCGAAACCGTGGATGGGCTGGACCGGCGTTACAAAGACCGCAGTGCCCGCGAGCGCGCACTGGGTCGCGATGCGAAGGGACTGGAGCAGCTGCTGGGCCGGTTGCGCGCGGCGGCCGCGCGCGCCGAGGCCGCGCGCAAGGCCGCGGCCGCGGCGCGTGATGCGGCGCGGGCAACGGCAGCCGGTACGCCCGCCGCTCCCCCGGCGGCTCGTCCCGTCCCGGCGGCGCCCGCGCCCCAGGTCGGCGGACTGGGCTGGCCGGTGTCGGGCGCGTTGCTCGCCGGCTACGGCGGCAAGCTGCCTGACGGTCGTGGCAGCGATGGCCTGCTGATCGGGGCGTCCGCCGGCGCACCGGTGCGCGCGGTCGCCGACGGCCAGGTGGTCTACGCCGAGTGGATGACCGGATACGGCCTGCTGCTGATCGTCGACCACGGCAACGGCTACATGAGCCTGTATGCCCACAACGATGCGCTGCTCAAGGACCCGGGCGACACGGTAACCAGGGGCGAGGCGGTAGCCGCGGTCGGCAGCTCCGGCGGCCACGGGCGACCCGCGCTGTACTTCGAGCTGCGGCGCAACGGCGACCCGGTGGACCCGACGACATGGCTGCGGCGCTGACAGCGTTAACGAAAGCTTGCCCCGGCCAGACCTAACGTGGAGCGTTGCCGCCACGGCACCGACATAATCGGCCGCATCCCCCGCCCCGGCGGGTGGCCACCCGTTTTACGGAGACCTCCATGCGCCTGCGTTACCTGATTCCCCTTCTGTTCGCGAGCGCATGGTCGCTGCCTTCGATCGCGCAGGAGTCGCCCGAGCCGGCTCCGGCCGAGGCGCCGGAGCCCACCGGCGACGACCGGGTCGACGCGGACGAAAGCGATACGCCGGCCGTGCCCCTGGACGAGATCCGTCGGTATGTCGCGGTCTACAACGCGGTCAAGCAGGCGTACGTGGAGCCGGTCGGGGACGCAGAGCTGATGCAGTCGGCGATCCGCGGCCTGCTCCTGGACCTGGATCCGCACAGCGTCTACCTCGACAGGGCCGATGCGGAGGACTTCGACGACAACGCGCGCGGCGCGTACGACGGTGTCGGCGTCGAACTCCAGCGCCTGCCCGACGGCACGCTGCAGGTGATCGCGCCGATCGACGACAC
>MIDV01000118.1 GCA_001830245.1 Lysobacterales bacterium RIFOXYA1_FULL_69_10
CCGAAGCCTGGACCTGCGTCACCACGCACGCCGGCGCCTGGTACGGCCAGGCCTTCCTGTTCGCGTGGACCTGGGCCTTCGCCTACCACCTGTGCAACGGCATCCGCCACATCGTGCAGGACTTCGCCATCGGCTACAGCATCGCCACGTTCGTGCGCAGCAGCTGGCTGTCGGTGATCGGCAGCCTGGTCATCACCGCCCTGGTCTGGGGCTATGTGCTGCTGGGAGGTGGCGCGTGAGCAATTTCCGCACTCCCATCAAAAATGCGCGCGGCCTGGGCTCGGCCAAGACCGGCACCGAACACTTCGTCCACCAGCGCCTCACCGCCACCGCGCTGGTTGCGCTGACCCTGTGGTTCCTGGTGTTCGTCCTCAGCCTGCTGGGCGCGGATTACGTCACCGCCACCGCGGCCATCGCCAAGCCGTGGAACGCGGTGCTGCTGGTCGGCTTCCTGGTGGCCATGTTCTGGCACGCCCAGCTCGGCCTGCAGGTCGTGCTGGAGGATTACATCCACAACTCGCTGCTCGCCCTGGCGGTGCAGACCACCGTCAAGTTCATCGCCGTGCTGGGTGCCATCGTCGGCGTCTTCGCCGTGGCCCGCATCGCGCTGGGGAATTGAGTCCATGTCCGCTTACAAGATCACCGAACACAAGTACGACATGGTCGTGGTGGGCGCCGGCGGCGCCGGCCTGCGCGCGACCTTCGGCCTGGCCGCCAAGGGCCTGCAGACCGTCTGCCTGACCAAGGTCTTCCCGACCCGCTCGCACACCGTGGCGGCGCAGGGCGGCATTTCCGCCGCGCTGGGCAACATGGGCGAGGACGACTGGCGCTACCACTTCTACGACACCATCAAGGGTTCGGACTGGCTGGGCGACCAGGACGCCATCGAGTACATGTGCCGCGAGGCCATCCAGGCCATCATCGAGCTGGAGCACTACGGCGTGCCGTTCTCGCGCACCGAGGACGGCAAGATCTACCAGCGTCCGTTCGGCGGCATGACCACCCGGTTCGGCGAAGGTCCGCCGGCGCAGCGCACCTGCGCCGCCGCCGACCGCACCGGCCATGCCATGCTGCACACGCTGTACCAGCAGTCGCTGGCGCACGA
>MIDV01000119.1:0-3685 GCA_001830245.1 Lysobacterales bacterium RIFOXYA1_FULL_69_10
CCGCACCCAGGCCGAGATGCGCGGGCGCAAGCGACGCCTGCTGGAAATGCTGCGGGCCTACCGCGCCGCCGCCGCCGCGCTGCCCGATGCGATTGTCGTCGTCGACCGCAACACCCAGCGCATCGTGTGGTTCAGCGAGGCGGCAGGGCCGCTGCTGGGCCTGGGCTACCCGGACGACATCGGCGCACCGATCGTCGCGCGCCTGCAGCCGCTGCCGCTGGCGGGATGGATGGCCACCGGCCGCAACGCCGAGCCACTCGAAGTCGCCTCCCCGCTCAACCCCGGTACCACCCTCAGCCTGCGCCTGATCCCGTATTCGGAATCGTTGTGGCTGCTGGTGGCGCGCGACGTCAGCCGCCTGCTGCAGCTGGAGCAGATGCGCCGCGATTTCGTCGCCAACGTCTCGCACGAGCTGCGCACGCCGCTGACGGTGGTCCACGGCTACCTGGACATGCTCGACCCCACCGACCACCCGGAGTGGGCGCCGATGGTGGCCGAGATGCAGCGCCAGTCCCAGCGCATGACGCAGCTGGTCGAGGACCTGCTGATGCTGTCGCGTCTGGAGTCGCAGGACAGCCTGCCGGCCGAGGAGCAGGTGTCGATCGCGCCGATGCTGGGCACGCTGCGGCGCGAGGCCATGGCGCTCAGCCAGGGCCGGCACGAGGTCACGGTCCAGGACGATGCCGGCGTCGACCTGTTCGGCTCCAACAAAGAGCTGCACAGCGCGTTCTCCAACCTGGTGAGCAACGCGGTGCGCTATACGCCGGCCGGCGGGACGATTACGGTGCGCTTCCGCCGCGAGGGCCGCGGCGTCGCGCTGGAGGTCGTCGACAGCGGCTACGGCATTCCCGCCTCGCACCTGCCGCGCCTGACCGAGCGCTTCTATCGCGTCTCCAACAGCCGCTCGCGCGAAAGCGGCGGCACAGGCCTGGGGCTGGCCATCGTCAAGCACGTGCTGAACCTGCACCAGGCCCACCTGGAAGTGAGCAGCGAGGTCGGACATGGCAGTACCTTTGCGTGCGTGTTCGGCCCCGAACGCGTGCGCCAGCGCGAATCCAGCGAGGTCCTGAGTTGAACCGTCCCGTGCCGCGCCCCCAGCCCACCCCCGCCGGCATCGAAGTGCCCGCCGAGCACGATCCACTGCGCGACAGCTCCCTGTACTTCAACCGCGAGCTGTCGCAGCTGGACTTCAATTTCCGCGTGCTCGCCCAAGCGCAGGACCCGCAGGTGCCGCTGCTGGAGCGGCTGCGCTACCTGTGCATCAGCTGCACCAACCTGGACGAGTTCTTCGAGATCCGCGCCGGCACGCTGCGCCATGCGCAGGAGCTGGGCCTGACGGCGCACGCCGACGGGCTGGAACCCACCGCCGTGCTCAACCGCATCCATGACCGCGCGGCCGACCTGGTCGCCGCGCAGTACGACTGCTGGAACGACGTGTTGCGCCCGGCGCTGGGCGATGCGGGCGTGCGGGTGCTGGCACGCGATGCGTGGACGCCACGGCAGACCCGCTGGCTGCGCGCCTACTTCCGCGACGAGATCATGCCGGTGCTGTCGCCGCTCGGCCTGGACCCGGCGCACCCGTTCCCGAAGATCCTCAACAAGTCGCTCAACATCGTCGTGGTGCTGAAAGGCCGCGACGCGTTCGGCCGCGCCGGCAACCTGGCCATCGTCCGCGCGCCGCGCTCGCTGCCACGCATCATCCAGATCCCGGAACGCATTTCCGGCGGCGCGCACGATTTCGTGTTCCTGTCGGCGGTGCTGTCGACCTTCGTCGACGAACTGTTCCCGGGCATGGAGGTCAAGGGGGCGTACCAGTTCCGCGTGACCCGCAACTCCGAGCTGCTGGTGGACGAGGAGGAAGTCGACAACATCGCCCTCGCCCTGCGCGACGAGCTGGTCGGCCGCGGCTACCTGCGCGCGGTGCGGCTGGAGATCGCCGACGCGTGCCCCAAGCCCATCGTGCGCACGCTGCTGGAGAACTTCGACCTGCCCGAGAACGCGGTGTACCGCATCAAGGGCCCGGTCAACCTCAACCGCGTGATCCAGGTGTACGACCTGGTCGGCCGCGCGGACCTGAAATTCCCGTCCTTCCAGCAGCGCCTTTTGCCGGGCATCGAAGGCATGTTCGAGCGCATCGCAGAGGGCGACGTGGTGCTGCACCACCCGTTCGACGCGTTTACGCCGGTGCTGGAGCTGCTGCGCCAGGCCGCCGAAGACCCCAACGTGCTGGCGATCAAGCAGACGCTGTACCGCTCCGGCAAGGATTCGCCGATCGTGGAGCAGCTGGTGCAGGCCGCGCGCAACGGCAAGGACGTGACCGTCGTGGTCGAGCTGCGCGCCCGGTTCGACGAGGAAGCCAACCTGGGTTTCGCCGACCGGCTGCAGGAGGCCGGCGTGCAGGTGGTGTACGGCGTGGTCGGCTACAAGACGCACGCCAAGATGCTGCTGATCGTGCGGCGCGAGGGGCGCAAGCTGCGCCGCTACGTGCACCTGGGCACCGGCAACTACCACTCCGGCACTGCGCGCGCCTACACCGACCTGGGCCTGCTCACCGCGCGGCCGGACATCGGCAACGACGTGCACCAGATCTTCCAGCAGCTGTCGGGGCTGGCACCGGCAATCCGCCTCAAGTGCATGCTGCAGTCGCCCTTCACCCTGCACGCCGGCGTCCTGATGCGGATCGACCGCGAGGCCCGCATCGCGCGCGAGGGACGGCCGGCACGCATCGTCGCCAAGATGAACGCCCTCAACGAGCCGCAGGTGATCCGCGCGCTCTACCGCGCCTCGCAGGCCGGCGTGCGCATCGACCTGATCGTGCGCGGCGCCTGCACGTTGCGGCCCGGCCTGCCCGGCGTGTCCGACAACATCCGGGTCCGGTCGATCGTCGGACGCTTCCTCGAGCACAGCCGCGTGTACTGGTTCGGCAATGGCGGCAGCCCGGAGCTGTTCGGCGCGAGCGCGGACTGGCTGGAACGCAACCTGCTGCGGCGCGTGGAGACCTGCTTCCCGATACTGGACCCCGAGGTCGCCGCGCGCGTCACCGACGAGGCCATCGACAACTACCTGGCCGACAACCTGAACGCCTGGGAGCTGCAACCCGACGGCGAATACATGAAGCTGGTGCCCGCCGAAGGCACGCCGCCGCATTCGGCGCAGGCCGCACTGTTGGCGCGGCTGTGCGGATGACGGATCATTCGCGCCGATGAACGGACTGCTGCACACCGCCCGACTCCCCCTCCAGGACGGTGACCTGCTCGCAGCGGTCGACCTGGGCTCCAACAGTTTCCACATGGTGGTCTCGCGCTACCTGCTCGGGCAGCTGCGCACGGTCGACCGGATCCGAGAAACCGTCCGCCTGGCCGAAGGCCTGGACCGCAAGGGCGGCCTGTCGCCGGAGGCGCGCGACCGCGCCCTGGACTGCCTGGCGCGCTTCGGCCAGCGCATCCGCGACATCCCGCCGCAACGCGTGCGCGCCATCGCCACCAACACGGTGCGCCGGCTGGCCGCGCCGCAGGCGTTCCTGATGCCGGCCGAAAGCGCGCTGGGCCATGCCATCGAAGTGGTGTCCGGCCGCGAGGAGGCGCGCCTGATCTACCTGGGCGTGGCGCACGCGCAGCCGCCCAAATCCAACCAGCGCCGCCTGGTCATCGACATCGGCGGCGGCTCGACGGAGTTCATCATCGGC
>MIDV01000119.1:3821-3920 GCA_001830245.1 Lysobacterales bacterium RIFOXYA1_FULL_69_10
AGTTCGCCGGCCTGTACCGCAGCCTGGGCTGGCAGGAAGCCATCGGCTCGTCAGGCACCAACAAGGCCATCGGCGAGATCTGCGCGGCGATGAAGCTCA
>MIDV01000119.1:4161-4530 GCA_001830245.1 Lysobacterales bacterium RIFOXYA1_FULL_69_10
TCCGCGCGACCTGTCCACCGCGGCGCTGATGCAGCGCTACGGCATCGACGAATTCCAGGCCGCGCGGGTGGAAGCCACCGCGATGCGCCTGTTCGAACAGGTGGAGCAGGACTGGGGCCTGGACGACGACGATGCGCGCATGCTCGGCTGGGCCGCGCGCCTGCACGAGATCGGCCTGGCCATCGCCCACAGCCAGTACCACGTGCACGGCGCCTATCTGCTGGAGCACTCCGACATCGAAGGCTTCTCCCGCCAGGAACAGCAGGTGCTTTCGGCGCTGGTGCGCACGCACCGCCGCGGCGTCCCCAAGACCGCATTCGACGCCCTGCCCGACCGCCTGCTGCTCAGCGCCCGGCGCAAGGCCGCCCT
>MIDV01000120.1 GCA_001830245.1 Lysobacterales bacterium RIFOXYA1_FULL_69_10
GAAGCCGATGAGGTGGGTACCACCGTCCTTCTGCGGGATGTTGTTGGTGAAGCAGAACATCGTTTCCTGGTAGGCGTCGGTCCACTGCAGGGCGACGTCGACCGTGATGCCGTTCTGCTCGCCGGTCACCGAGATCACGTTGGGGTGCAGCGGGGTCTTGAGCTGGGCCAGGTGCTCGACGAACGAGCGGATGCCACCGGCGTACTGGAAGACATCGCGCTTGCCGTCGCCGCGCTCGTCGGTCAGCGTGATCTTGACGCCCGAATTGAGGAAAGACAGTTCGCGCAGGCGCTTGGCCAGGATGTCGTAATGGAATTCGACATCCGAGAAGGTCTCCACCGATGGCCAGAAGCGCAGCGTGGTGCCGCGGCGATCCGATTCGGCCAAGCGCTTGAGCGGGTACACCGGCTCGCCATGGGCGTATTCCTGCTGGTGATGCCCACCGTCACGCCAGATGTCGAGCGTCAACTTCGAAGACAGCGCGTTGACCACAGACACACCGACGCCGTGCAGGCCGCCGGACACCTTGTAGCTGTTGTCGTCGAACTTGCCGCCAGCGTGCAGCACGGTGAGGATCACCTCGGCCGCCGAGCGCCCCTCTTCCTTGTGGATGTCCACCGGAATACCGCGGCCATTGTCCGAAACCGAAGCCGACCCGTCCTCGTGCAGGGTGACCACCACTTCGTCGGCATGGCCCGCCAGGGCCTCGTCGATGGAGTTGTCCACCACCTCGAACACCATGTGGTGCAGGCCGGTACCGTCGTGCACATCACCGATATACATGCCCGGACGCTTGCGCACGGCTTCCAGACCCTTCAGCACGGTGATCCGGCTGGAGTCGTACGTCTGGCTGGGCTGGGGCGATTCGATGGCGGGGTCGTGCGAGGGGTCGTGCTCGATCTGGGTCATTGCGCAGCGGGCTCCGACGACGCGGCCGCAGGTGCGCGGCGGCGTCGAGACACATTAGCTATACGTCGCGACAGTATACCAGCCGGGACCGCAGCGCCCGGAGTTGCGGGTCTAGCACCGCGCCGGTACACCATGTTCCACGTGGAACACAGTTGGCGTCAGCCCCAGATCGAGTATCCCGGGCAGGGTTTCGGTACCTGTCAGGAAGGCTTGGGCGCCCCACCCGACCAGTCGCTCCAGCACCCGCGCCTGATGCGCGCGGTCCAGCTCGGAGGCCAGGTCGTCCAGCGCCACCACGGGCCACTCGCCCCGTCGGGCCGCCTGGTGCTCGCCCTGGCCCAGGATCGCGGCCAGCGCCGTGAGCTTGGCCTGTCCACGGGACAGCGCCTCGCGGCCGGGCAGCCCGGCAAAGTCCACGCGCCAATCGCCGCGGTGGGGCCCGACCGAGGTGTAGCCGGCGAGCAGATCGCGGTCCCGCGACAGCAGTAACGCATCGACGAGCGACACCGCGTCGCGTCGCCAGCCGGGCTGATACTCGAGCGAGATCCCACCGAGCGCCGGCGCCCAGGCTTCCAGCAGGTTCGCCACATGGGACTGGAGGGCAAGCAGATAGGCCTCGCGCTGCCGGGTGACAACCTCCCCTCCCTCGGCCATCTCGTTCTCCCATGCCTCCAGCTCACCCGCACCGCCGCGCCGCTTGAGCAGGGCGTTGCGTTGCTTGAGCGCTCGGGCGTAACGGCGCCACGCGGCCAGGAAGTCATGTTCCACGTGGAACAGGCCCCAATCGAGATAGCGGCGTCGATGCTCTGCCGCGCCTGTGATCAACGCGTGGCTGCCCGGCTCGAACGTCACGACCGCAAGCGCTGCGCACAGGTCGCCCAGTTGATCAACATCACGCCCGTCCAGCCGCCCCGTCCAGTCGCTCCCGGTATGGCGCAGCCCGGCACGGCGGCGGCGCACGCGTGCACCCTCGACTAAAGCCGGGTCCGACGCAGCACCCTCTTCCCACTCGACGAATATCTCCAGGGCTGGCTGGCCTTGGCGGATCAGGCCGTCGCGCACACGGCCACGAAAGCTCCGTCCGTACGCCATCAGGTGCAGTGCCTCGAGCAGGCTGGTCTTGCCCGCGCCGTTGCCTCCGGTGATCAGGTTGAGACCCGACGACGGCTCGATCGACACATCCTCGAACCGCCTGAGTTGCCGCGCCTGGAGTCGAAGCACCCTCATGGCACCACCGGCATTGCCACGGGTTTTCAGCGACGTGACGCGAACACGCCCGGGCAAGCCGGGCGTGTGGGGTGCGTCATGTTCCACGTGGAACCTTGCAGGCATTGATCAGAGCCGCAGCGGCATCACGACGTGTCGGCACCGGTCGTTGGATGCCTCGCGAACCAATGCGGAGGAGTTGGCATCACGCAGCGCCAGCACCACCTGCTCATCGCGCAATGCGGTCAACGCATCCAGCAGGTAATTCACGTTGAAGCCCACCGACAGGTCGTCGACGCGGGTGTCGGCCTCGACCTCTTCCTGGGCTTCTTCCTGCTCGGGGTTGTGGGCGCTGATCTTAAGTTGACCGGGCGAGACTTCGATGCGGACACCGCGGTACTTCTCGTTCGACAGGATCGCGGCGCGCTGGAGCGATGCCCGCAGGACTTCACGGTCGATGCGGACCTCCTTGTCGGCGCCGATCGGGATTACCGCCTCGTAGTCCGGGAAGCGACCATCGATGAGCTTGCTGGTAAACGTCACGTCGTCGCGCTTTACACGGATGTGGCCGCGACCCATCTCAAGCTCGAGCTCGCGGTCGCCGCCCTCCAGCAGGCGCTGCAGTTCGGTCACGCCCTTGCGGGGCACGATGATCTGGCGCTTGGCCTGGGCACCGCCCTCGTACTGGGCCTCGCACAGCGCCAAACGGTGTCCGTCGGTGGCCACGCAGCGCAGCGAGTTCTCGCGCAGGTCGAACAGCAGTCCATTGAGGTAGTAGCGCACGTCCTGCTGGGCCATGGCGAACGCCGTGCGCTCGATCAGCTCCTTCAGGGCGGCCTCGGGCACGCGGACGCGCTCGGTGGCCTCGACCTCGTCGATCGAGGGGAAGTCGTTGGCCGGCAGGGTCGCCAGGGTGAACCGGGAGCGCCCCGCCGAGACCGTGACCTTCTCGGCCGTCTGCGACACCGTCACCTTGCTGCCATCGGGCAGGGCGCGGACGATCTCGAACAGCTTGCGGGCCGGGATCGTGGTCTCCCCGTCCTGCGCCTCGTCCACCGCGATGCGGGAGATCATCTCGACCTCCAGGTCGGTCCCGGTCAGCGAAAGCTGGCCGTCCTGCACCTGGACCAGCAGGTTGGCCAGGACCGGCAAGGTCTGGCGACGTTCGACCACATTGACGACCTGCGCCAACGGCTTGAGGAAAACCTCGCGTTGCAGACTGAAACGCATGCGGACCGTGCTCCCCTATGCCCAAGACAAGATGTTGGATAAATCTAAAGCGTGGTGGTGATGGAGTCGGCCAAAACCCGGGAAAACCCGACCAACCCCTTGAATATATTCGATAAAAACGCTTGCTGAACGCCTGTAGAACTAGCCGACGGACGGCGGACAAGCTGTGGACAACTTTCGGGCCGGATCGCGGGTTGCGACTTATCCCCATGTTGTCCCGGCATCATCCACCGGGTTTGCCGCGGCCTACTCGCTCAGCTTGCGGATGAGCTTTTCCCAGTCTTCCCGCATCTTGCCGTCGGTCTCCATCAGCGTGCGGATCTGCCGGCAGGCATGCAGCACCGTGGTGTGGTCGCGACCGGCGAACGCGTCACCGATCTCCGGCAGGCTGTGCTCGGTCAGCTCCTTGGTCAGCGCCATGGCCATCTGGCGCGGCCGGGCGAGCGAGCGCGTCCGCCGTTTCGACAACAAGTCCTTGATCTGCAGGCCGTAGTAGTCTGCCACGGTCTTCTGGATGTTGGGGATGCCGATCGCCTGCTGCTGAGCTCGCAGCAGGTCGCGCAGCGTTTCCTGGGCGAACTCCACGGTGATCGCGCGGCCGGTGAAGTTGGCCCGGGCTGCCAGCGTGTTGAGCGCGCCCTCCAGGTCGCGCACGTTGCTGCGCATCTTCTTGGCCAGCAGGAACGCCACGTCCTCGGGGATGTTGGCGCCGCGCTCCTTGGCCTTGGACAGCACGATCTGCGCGCGCGTCTCGAAGTCGGGCGGCTCGATCGCCACGCTCAGACCCCAGGCCAGGCGCGACTTGAGCCGCGGCTCCAGGCCTTCGACCTCTCGCGGATAGCGATCGCAGGTCAGGATGATCTGCTGCTTGCCGTCGAACAGCGCGTTGAAGGTGTGGAAGAACTCCTCCTGCGTGCGGTCCTTGCCGGCGAAGAACTGGATGTCGTCGATCAGCAGCGCGTCGACCTGCTGGAACTGGCGCTTGAAGCCGTCCATCGCCTTTTCCTGCAGTGCTTTCATCATCGCGCTGAAGAACTGTTCGCTGCGCAGGTACATCACACGGGTGGCGGGGTTCTGCCGGCGCATCTCGTTGCCGGCGGCAAACATCAGGTGCGTCTTGCCCAGGCCCGTGCCGCCGTAGAGCAGCAGCGGGTTGTGGGCCCGCTCGCCGGGCTTGAGCGCGGCCTGCCACGCCGCGGCGCGCCCCAACTGGTTGCTGCGGCCCTCGACGAAATTCTCGAAGGTGTAATGGCTGTCGAGGTGGCCGTTG
>MIDV01000121.1:0-5539 GCA_001830245.1 Lysobacterales bacterium RIFOXYA1_FULL_69_10
GAGGGCCGTGGCCTCGTGGGCCGACGCATCAGGCGACCCGGGGTCACCGTCCACGGGGGCTTCGGGGAGGCCTTGGGGCACGTCGTCAACCGCCACGGCAGCGCCCGTGTCGTCGCCCGCCGGTCGCGCCTCGCCCGCGGCGGCGGCCGGCTGCTGCGGATCGTCGGTCCCCCGTGTGGGCGGACCTTCGGGGAATGGCAGGGGCGTCTGGTTGGGCATCCGCACCATTATGCCGCCTCGCCGGCGGCGCCCGGGGCGTCAGCCCGCGGGCGGCGGGGCGGCCGGCGCGACGGCCGGAGCGATGGGCCCGGCCGCCTCGGCCTGGGCCTGCGCATGGCGCAGCAGGTCGGTGAGGTACCAGCGATTGCCGTGGCGCTCCACGCGCACCTCCGTGTCCACCCCCGTGCCGGCCAACGTGTAGCGCAGCCGCACCCGCGCCTGGTCGCCGGTGCGGGCGGTCTCTTCCACGCGCACGCTGTCCAGCGCGGCGTCCAGGTCCAGTCCGTACTGCGCGGCCAGCACCTGTTTGAAGGCGTTGGCGAAGGGGCCCAGGCGGGTCAGGCTGTCGACCATGCCGGCCTGCGCGAAGGCCCCGGGCTCGGCGAGGCGGGTGGCGCGCGCGGCCGGCGCCAGTGCCGACAGCAGGGCCTGGGCGCGTTCCGGGTCGCCCAGCGGGGCCTGCTGGCCCCAGCGGCCCAGCGCGGCGATGGTCTGCACGTAATGGTCGCGCTCGCTGTCGCTGTAGCGCGGCTCGCCCTGCACGTACTGGGCGGCGAACAGGCCCAGCGCGGCGGCGGTGGACCGCAACTCGCCGTGGGCACCGGCGAACTGCGCGCGGTACTTCTCCATCAGGACCTGTTCCGACTCCGGTGCGGCCAGCGCCGCCAGCATTGCCGGCAACTGGGCGTGCAGGGGGAGCTCGCTCAGCGGCCAGATGGTGGCGCCCTCGCGCCAGCGCCCCTCGATGCGCGTGTGGAGTGCAGGCGGCAGGGCATGGCGGGCGTACGCGACCAGGTCGTTGCGGCGCAGGTCCGCAACCAGCAACTCGACGGCCTGCACGGGCCGGGTGGCGACCGGCTCGGGCGATGGACCGTCGGGCGTAGGCCGGCAGCCGGCAAGCACGACGGCCAGCAGCACGGCCGCCGTCGCGGCGTGGCGGATGATCCCTTTCAAGTGCACCTCCCCTTCGGACAGGCCGCGCGGCGATGGACGGCACGGCGGCGGGACACGGGCAGCGCCGGTCCGGAGCCGCATCTTGGAGGCCGCTTCCCACGGGAGCAAGCCAACCCGGTCGCGGATCGGGGCCCGCCGGGTAAGAAAAAAGGAGGCCGCGTGGGCCTCCTGCAAGCCGGCACGGGGCCGGAGGACATCAGTTGTGGCTCGGTTCCGGACTGGCCGGACGGGGGCAGCCTAACCGCCCCCGGAAGTTGATGCAACACTTCAAGTTGAGCGAATCAACTCACTGATTTTATTGGCGAGGATCAGCGCGCCAGTTCCAGTGCGGCGCGCTTGGCCTCGCGCCGCTGGGCGCGCGGCTGGGTCCAGTCGTTGTTGAACGCGGCCGGCTCCCAGGAGCCGTAGGTCGGGTTGGGCAGCATCCACCAGCGCTCACCGAACCAGTCGCCGTACTCCTCCATCAGCCCCGCGCGGCCCTCGGGCGTATTGACGGCGACCTGCACGAAGTCGCCCAGCTGGTCGCCGAACTGCATCAGCACGCGGTAGTGGCGGCCGGCCCACTGGCGGCGGCAGTTCTTCTCGCTGCCGTCCTGCTCGCAGCCCTCCACCACCCGGCCCAGGCCGAGGAACACGCTGTCGTCCTTCACCGGCAGGCCGACGGCGCGCAGGTTGGCCAAGGTGGCTTCGTTGAGGTGCTGGGCGCGGTTGGAGATGTACAGCAGGGTCACGCCGCGGGCCTCGGCGGCCTTGGCGAAATCGACCACGCCGGGGACCGGTTCTGCGCGCTTCTCGGCCACCCACTCGGCCCACGTGACCTCGTCGTACTCCTGCCCGTTGTGCACCAGGCGGGCCTGGTAGGGCGAGTTGTCCAGCACCGTTTCGTCGATGTCGAGGATGACCGCCGGCGGCAGGCCGTCGGCGGCGTTGGCGCGCTCGTCGGGCACCAGCGCGTCCCAGTTGGCCTCCGCCAGCGCGGACTCCAGGTGGTCGGCGGCGGCGCGGTAGGTCTGCGTGGCCAGGGCTTCGTACTCGGTGGAGGTCTGCACCCACAGCACGGCGTTGAGGTTGTCGTCGGCGCCGCTCGCGGTCTCGACCGAGGCCGGCGAGGCGGTGGACGCGGCGGCGACGGCCGGCTCCGGCACCGGCGTGGTGTCGGTGCGCTTGCACGCGGCCAGCGGCAGGGTCAGGACGAGCAGGGGCAGCAGCAGGGTTCGCATCGGTCGATCGGGCCGGTCGGTAAACGGCCCGCGAGTGTAGCCGAGCCCCGCGACCGCCCCGTTGCAGCGGAATCAGGCGTCGAGCATGGCCCGGATCGCCGCCAGGCCGGCGCTGGCGCGCTCCTGCTTGCGCGCGGCATCGGCCACCGGATCGGCGCCGTCGCGCTGCAGTTCGTCGGCCGGAAGCTCGTCGATGAAGCGGCTGGGCTTGAGCCGGATGCGGTCGCCCCAGCGCTGGGTTTCCTTCGAGTGCGACAGCCACAACTGCTGCTTGGCACGGGTGATGCCGACGTACAGCAGGCGGCGCTCCTCGTCGATGCGGCCTTCCTCGATGCTGGCCTCGTGCGGCAGCGTGGCGTCGTCCACGCCGACGATGAACACACAGCGGAACTCCAGCCCCTTGGCCGCGTGCAGGCTCATCAGCCGCACCTGGTTGCCGGCCTCGCCCTTGTCGGCGTGCGACAGCAACGCCAGCTGCGCGGCCAGTTCGCCCGGACCGCCGCCGCGGGCGCCGTCGAACCAGTCGGCCAGCTCGTCCAGGTTGGCCTTGCGGCGCTGGTAGGACGCCTCGTCCTTGCACTGCGCGCGGATCGACTGCAGCAGTCCGCTGCGCTGGGCCAGAACGCCGACCAGTTCCGACACCGGGATGCGTCGCGCCTCCTCGCGCAGGCCGCGCACGATCGACACGAAGCCGTCGAGCGCATTGGCCGCGCGCGGCGCGAGCTGCTTGAGCGCGCCCACCGATTCGGCCGCGCGCGACATCGGCATGCCGGCCTGCTGCGCCAGTTCGGCCAACTTCGCCAACGTGGTCGCGCCGACCTCGCGCTTGGGCGACTGCACCGCGCGCAGGAAGGCCGCATCGTCATCCGGGTTGGCGACCAGCCGCAGCCACGCCAGCACGTCCTTGACCTCGCCGCGGTCCAGGAACGCGGTGCCACCGGTCAGGTGGTAGGGCACGCGCAGCAGTTGCAGCGCCTTCTCCAGCGCGCGGCTCTGGTGGTTGCCGCGGAACAGGATGCAGATCTCGCCCCACGGCACCTGCTTGGCGGTGCCCAGGAACTGGATCTCGGCGGCAACCTTCTCGGCCTCGTGCGCGGAGTCGCGGCACTCCCAGACGCGGATGCGCTCGCCGTCGGGCTGGTCCGACCACAGCGTCTTGGGGTGCTCATGGGGGTTGTGTGCGATCAGTGCGTTGGCCGCGCGCAGCACGCGGTTGGAGCAGCGGTAGTTCTGCTCCAGCTTGACGATGCGCAGCGCCGGGTAGTCCTGACCCAGCGCCAGCAGGTTGTCGGGGTTGGCGCCGCGCCAGGCGTAGATCGACTGGTCGTCGTCGCCCACGCAGGTGAACAGCCCGCGCGGCCCGGCGATGGCCTTGAGCAGCCGGTACTGCGCGTCGTTGGTGTCCTGCGACTCGTCCACCAGCAGGTATCCGATGCGCTCGCGCCAGCCCAGCGCGCAGTCCTCGTCGCTCTCGAGCAGCTGGACCGGCAGGCGGATCAGGTCATCGAAATCGACCGCGTTGAACGTCGACAGCCGGGCCTGGTAGAGCGCGTAGATGGTGGCGGCGTCGACCTCGCGCGGACTGCGCGCCTCGGCCATCGCCTGCTCGGGCGACAGGCCGGCGTTCTTGGCGCGCGAAATCAGGTTGCGCACGCTGTCGAGCGCATCGGGTTTCGCGCCCGCGCCCAGCAGGTCCTTGATCTGGGCGGCGGTGTCGTCGGCATCGAAGATCGAGAAGCCGCGCCGCAGGCCCAGCTTGGCGTGCTCGATCTGCAGGAATTTCAGCCCCAGCGCGTGGAACGTGCAGATCGTCAGCCCGTCGGCGGCATCCCCCTTGATCCGCTTGGCGACGCGCTCGCGCATCTCCTTGGCGGCCTTGTTGGTGAAGGTGATCGCCGCGATGCGCTTGGCCGGCATCCGGTTGGATGCGATCAGGTGCGCGATCTTTTCCACGATCACCCGGGTCTTGCCGCTGCCCGCGCCGGCGAGCACCAGCAGCGGGCCATCGGTGTGCAGGACCGCTTCGCGTTGGGGGGGGTTGAGGCCGTGCACGTTGGGGGCAGGGAGTGGGGAATAGGGAATGGGAGGGGTGGAACGGCGCGGAGGCCACGGTCCAACGCGGCAGGTGCGCAAGAGGCGGGGATTCTACAATCGCTGCAGATCCGGACCCGCAGCGTGGCGATCAGGCACCGACCCGCCGCCACCCCCGCTTCCCCATTTCCCCTTCCCCATTTCCCGCTTTCCCATGGCCAAGCTCTACTTCTACTACTCGGCGATGAATGCCGGGAAGACCACCACGCTGCTGCAGTCGGCGCACAACTACCGCGAGCGCGGGATGCGGGTGGCGATCCTCACCCCTGCGCTGGACCACCGCGCCGGCAGCGGCACGGTGGCCTCGCGCATCGGTCTGAGTGCCGAGGCCGTGGGCTTCGGGCCCGATGACGACCTGGAGACGCGGGTACGCGCCGACATCGCCGCGCACGAGCCGCTGCACTGCGTGCTGGTGGACGAGGCGCAGTTCCTGTCGCGCAGCCAGGTGTGGCAGCTGTCGGAAGTGGTCGACGCGCTGCGCATCCCGGTGCTCTGCTACGGGTTGCGCACGGACTTCCGCGGCGAGCTGTTCGAGGGCAGTGCCGCGCTGCTGGCGTGGGCCGACGAACTGGCCGAGATCAAGACGATCTGCCACACCGGCAAGAAGGCGACGATGACGGTGCGCGTCGACGAAGCCGGGCGCGCGATGCAGGCCGGGCCGCAGGTGGAGATCGGCGGCAACGAGCGTTACGTGTCGGTCTCGCGCGCGGAGTTCAAGGCGGTGATGCGGGGCGAGGGGCGGATCGATCCGGTGCAGCCACCGCTGCCGTTGTAAGCAGCGACACCCCGCACCAGCGCAGCGTCAGCCCTGACCTCCGGCCACCCGCGATGCCTGCGCATCGCATGCGCGCTGCATGGCGTCGACATCGCGACGCAGCACGCCGCCTTCGGGCTGGGCCTGTTCGAGTTCGCGCGCAAGCACGGCAAGCACACGCGCCCCTGCATCGGGCCGGCCATTGCGGCAGGCGAGATCGCCGTCGTAGGCGCGCGCACGCCAGGTGACGCGACGCAGGTCGTCGTCGGCCACTGTGGCAGGGCTTTGCGCCATCGCCGCC
>MIDV01000121.1:5615-11077 GCA_001830245.1 Lysobacterales bacterium RIFOXYA1_FULL_69_10
CCAGGCGCATGTCCACCGCCGCGACCTTCGCATCCGCGTCGCCGAGCGCGCGCACGCGACGCGCACGCGCCTGCAACAGCAGCTCGCGCGCCTGCGCAGGCCGGTCGTCCGCAAGCAGCGTGGCGAGGCTGGTTTCGGCATCGGCGATGCGCAGCGGATCGCCACTGGTGCGGGCAATCGCCAGTGCCTGCCGGGAGGCCGCCAGCGCGGCCGCGGTGTTGTCCTGCTCGTGCGCCAGGTTCGCCAGTTGCGCGTGGCTGCCGGCCAGGTCGACGTGGTGGGGGCCCAACCGTGCCAGCAGGCGCCGGTGGGTTTCCTCCAGTTCGATGCGGGCGGCCGCCAGCTGCCCGCGCTGCATCAGGATCGACGCCAGCTCGCGCCGCACCGCCAGCGTCGACGGATGCGCCGGCCCATCGACCGCCAGCGCCACTGCCAGCGCGCCGCGCACTTCGCGCTCGGCCGCGTCCATCTGGCCCAGCGCGCGATGCAGCCGGCCGAGGTTGTGGCGGATCTCGACCATCAGCCCGTGGCGGTCGCCGACCTCACGGGTCAGCTGCGCGCGGGCGTCTTCGAACCCCTTCAAGGCCACCTGCAGGCGCCCGGCGTCGGCCTCCAGGCCCGCCAGGTCCATGCGGTTCTCCACCTCGCCCAGGGCGTCGCCGTCGGCGCCATTGCGCAGCACGAGCGACCGCTCGAACAGCTGCCGCGCCTGTTGTCGTGCCCCGGTGGCGCGGTAGCAGCGGCCCAGCTGCGACTTGAACTCGGCCGCCTGCGCGGGCAGTTGCGACTGTTCGCCGCGGGCGAAGCGCAGTGCCGGCGCCATCAGGTCGATGCAAGCCTGCGGCTGGCCGCGCAGCCGGTACACGCGGCCGCGTTGGGTCAGCGACTCCAGCCGCAGGCCGTCGGGGATATCGTCCAGCGCGTCCACGATCAGTGCCTGGCGCTCGAGCAACTGCGCGGCCTGGTCGTAATCGCCCAGGCCGATGCGCACGCGCGCGATCACGCCCAGCAGTTCGGCGCGCGCGCGCGGCTGCCGCGCCAGCTGCCGGTTGCCACGCTCCACCGCCGTGTCGAGCAGGTCGCGCAGGTCCAGCGGCCCCGCCTCGCCGCTGCCACGTGCGCTCTCAAACAGGCCGACCATGAAGTCCTGCATCGCCTGCGCACGGCTGGCCTCGGCCACCGCCTCGCGCGCCTGCCAGGCCACGCTGGCCAGCGCGACCGCGACCACCATCCCCACGAGCGACCCGCTGGCGACCGCCCAGCGGTGGCGGTGCACGAACTTGCGCATCCGGTAGCCGACGCTCTGCGGGCGCGCCAGCACCGGCCGGCCGGCGGCATGCCGGCGCAGGTCCAGTGACATCGCCTCCACCGACGGGTAACGCTGCTCGGGACGGCGCGCCATCGCCTTGAGCACGATGTTGTCCAGGTCGCCTGAAATCGCCCGGGCGCGCTTGCGCGACGATGGCCCGGCGTCCCCTCCGTCAGTGCCGTGCAACGCGGCCTGCGACGGCCGGGGCACATCGCCGGTGAGGATCGCCTCCTCCCACGCGGCATCGCTGGTGCGCTCGGGCCGGTACGGCTTGCAGCCGGCCAGCAGCTCGTACAGCACCACGCCCAGCGAATAGACATCGGTCATCGTGCTGACCGGCTCGCCGCGGATCTGCTCGGGCGCGGCGTAGTGCAGGGTGAACGCGCGCACGCCGGTGCCGGTGTGCTCCAGCGCCGCCGGCTCGCCGTCGAGCAGCTTGGCGATGCCGAAGTCCAGCAGCCGCACGTCGCCCGCCGGCGTCACCAGGATGTTGGACGGCTTGAGGTCGCGGTGGACGATCAGGTTGGCGTGGGCGTGGCTGACCGCCTCGCACACCTGCGCGAACATCCGCAGCCGCGCGTCCACCGGCACCTCGTGCTCGCGGCAGTAGTCGGTGATCGGCCGGCCGTCGACGTACTCCAGCGCCAGGTACGGCTGGCCGTCGCCGGTAACGCCGGCATCCAGCAGGCGCGCGATGTTGGGATGCGCGAGGCGTGCCAGGATCTGCCGCTCGCGCGTGAAATGCAGCCGCAGGTTGGTGTCGGCCAGGCCCGGTCGCAGGAGCTTCAGCGCGACCCGGCGTTCGTACAGGCCGTCGGCGCGAGAGGCGCGCCACACCTGGCCCATGCCGCCCTCGCCGATCTGCCGGTCCAGCCGGTACGGCCCGATTTCCTGGCCGGGCAAGAGGCCCGCCAGCGGCGACACCGCCGGTTTCGAAAGGAAATCCTCCTGGCCCGCCTCCAACGCGACCAGCGCCTCGAGTTCGGCCGCCAGTTCGGCATCCTCGTCGCGCAATTCGGCCAGCCGCCGCTCACGCGCCGGCGGGTCCAGCTCGAACAGGGCATCGAGCAGCGGGGACAGCCGTTGCCAGCGCTCGGCGTCCATCCAGCGCTCGCCGGTCAGGCGTCCTTGAGCGAAGCCAGCAGGAACAGCCGCGCCTTCTGCCAGTCGCGGCGGATGCTGCGTTCGGAGCGCTTCAGCAGCGCGGCGATCTCCAGCTCCGAGAGGCCGGCGAAGTAGCGCAGCTCCACTACCTGCGCCAGCTTCTGGTCGACCGCGGCCAGCCGGGTCAGCGCCGTGTCCAGGCCGAGCGTCTCCTCGTCCAGGCGCACGCCGCCTTCCAGGTCCTCGGGCAGGTCGGTGACGCGGTGCAGGTCGCCGCCGCGCTTCTGCGCCAGGCGCTGGCGGGCGTAGTCCACCACCACGCTGCGCATGGCCGAGGCGGCATAGGCGAAGAAGTGTGCGCGGTCGTCGAACTGCGCCTCGCGGCGGCCGATCAGCTTGAGGTAGGCCTCGTGCACCAGCGCGGTGGCATCGAGCGTGTGCCCGTGCTGCCCCGCCAGTTGGCGGCGGGCCATGGTGTGCAGTTCCTGGTAGAGCGTCGCGAGCACGCGATCGAGCGCGCCGCGGTCGCCGTCGCGCGCTGCATCCAGCAGTACCGTGATCTCGGCGGTGTCAGCCATCGTGTCCCCCGTGGCGATTGCGCGGACTATAGCGCGTCGTTGCGACGGTGAAACACGGCGAGGCGGCCCATCGTGGTTGGCACGAAACGTGCCGGTGGCGCGTGCGCAGCGCCCTCAGCGCTGGCAGTGGCCGCACCACACCGTCGCGCGCTGGCCAACGGTCGCCTGCCGCAGCGCGCGCCCGCAGCGCGGGCACGGCTCGCCTCCACGACCGTAGGCCGACAGCTCCTGCTCGAAGTAGCCGGGCGCGCCATCCGGGCTGATGAAGTCGCGCAGCGTGGTGCCACCGCGCGTGATGGCGTAGGCGAGGATTGCCTTCACCGCCTCGGCCAGGCGCGCATAACGCTCACGCGAGATGCGCCCGGCCGGGCGCAGCGGCGAGATGCCCGCGGCGAACAGCGCCTCGGCGACGTAGATGTTGCCCACCCCGACCACCACCCGCTGGTCCATCAGGAACGCCTTGACCGGCGCGCTGCGACCGCGCGACAGCGCGAACAGGTAATCGCCCTCGAAGGCCTCCGACAGCGGCTCCGGGCCCAGTCCGGCCAGCAGCGGATGCACCTCGCCGGGCGGCTGCCACAGCAGGCAGCCGAAGCGGCGCGGGTCGTTGAAGCGCAGCACGCGGCCGTCTTCGAGCATGAAATCGACATGGTCGTGCGGGCGCACCGGCGTGTCCCCGGCCAGCACGCGCAGGCTGCCGGACATGCCCAGGTGCAGCAGCGCGCTGCCGGCGGCACTGTCGAGCAGCAGGTACTTGGCGCGCCGGCGCACGGCGTCGATGCGGTGGCCGGGCAGGCGGTCGGCGACCTCGCGCGCGATTGGCCAGCGCAGGTCGGGGCGACGCAACGTGGTGGCCACGACCGTACGGCCGACCAGGTGCGGCGCCAGGCCGGCGCGGGTGGTTTCGACTTCGGGCAGCTCGGGCATCGCGCCAGCTTAGCGGGCGGCATAGGCTGCCGTGGCGGCATCCGGCGGCCCGCGGCGCACTTTCCTGAATGCGCGGGCGCCGCCCGTGATGCCCGTCCCGCTTGCGGCGCCAGCTGAACGACCCCACCTCCATACCCGCGCGAACGGTGGGCCCGGGGTGGCATCATCGTGCGTGGACCTGGCGTGAAGCCGGTCGCCATCCGTTCCCGGAGTACGCAATGCCCGCTTCCCTGATCGATTTCCTCGCCGGTGGCCTGCTGCAGGCCAGCCTCGGCACGCTCGTCATCTATTTCCTGGTCGCCACCCAGCTCACCATCTTCTCGGTGACGCTGTACCTGCACCGGTCGATGGCGCACCGCTCGGTCGACTTCCACCCGGCCATCGCGCACGTGTTCCGGTTCTGGACGTGGCTGACCACGTCGATGATCACCCGCGAGTGGGCGGCGATCCACCGCAAGCACCACGCCAAGTGCGAGACCGAAGAGGATCCGCACAGCCCGCAGGTCAAGGGCATCAGGACCGTGTTCTGGCGCGGCGTGGAACTGTACCGCGAGGCGCGCAGCGACCGCGACGCCATCGAGAAGTACGGCAAGGGCTGCCCGGACGACTGGATCGAACGCAAGCTCTACACCCCGCACGCGACCATGGGCCCGACCCTGCTCCTGTTCATCAGCTTCGCGCTGTTCGGCTTCGCGGGCGTCGCGATCTGGGCGATCCAGATGGCGTGGATCCCGTTCTGGGCCGCGGGCGTGGTCAACGGCCTGGGCCACTGGTGGGGCTACCGCAACTTCGAGAGCGCCGACACCTCCACCAACCTCACGCCGTGGGGCTTCTGGATCGGCGGCGAAGAGCTGCACAACAACCACCACGCGTTCCCCAGCTCGGCGAAGTTCGCGCTGCGCAAGTTCGAGTTCGACATCGGCTGGAGCACCATCAAGCTGTTCGAGAAGGTCGGCCTGGCCAAGGTGCTGCGCGTGGCGCCGTCGCTGGACGTGCGCCCGAACATCGCCATGCCGGACGGCGAAACGCTCAAGGCGCTGCTGGCGATCCGCTTCCAGGCCATGACCGACTACTACCGCGGCGTGACCCTGCCGACGTTGCGCGCCACCGACGACAAGCTGCCGCGCCCGCTGCGCAAGGCCCTGGCCGACGGCGGCCGCTGGCTGGACGATGACAAGCGCGCCCGCCTGCAGGCGTGGATCGCCGAGCGTCCGAAGATGGCGACGCTGGCACAGTTCCGCGAGCGCCTGGCGCAGGTGCTGGACGACCGTTCGCACGACGCCCAGGCCACGCTGCAGCGCCTGCATGCGTGGTGCGCGGAAGCCGAGGCCAGCGGCATCAAGTCGCTGGAGGAATTCTCCCGGCGCCTGAAGGGCTACGCGCTGGCACCGGCGCGCGCCTGACCGGTCGCCCCCGTGACGGCATCGCACCGTAAACGACCCGCGCCTGACCGCGCGGGTTTTTTGTGTCCGGGACAGACGCGTGCCCGGCCGCAACTGGCCTGGTGTTGTGTGCTGGGCGCATCACTGTGGCTGGCGGCCGCC
>MIDV01000121.1:11105-33099 GCA_001830245.1 Lysobacterales bacterium RIFOXYA1_FULL_69_10
CGGCAACGGCGCCGTGTCGCTGGCCGAATACCAGCAGTGGATGGGCTACGCGTTCGAACGCATGGACCGCAACGGCGACGGCACCCTGTCGCCCGACGAACTGCCCGGCGGCCGGGGCCGCGCGGTGACGCGGCAAGCGCACCTGGCGACGCTGGCCGCGGCCTTCAGGCGGCAGGACGTCGATGGCAACGGCGTGCTCGACGCGCGCGAACTGGCCGCGCCCCCGCAGTAGTCAGCCGGCCTGCGGTGGTGGCGCCGGGGCACGATCACGCTCGTGCAGCCAGGCCTGCGCGTCGGCCCGGCAGAAGAACCGCTGGAACGCATAACCGCGCGCGCTCGAGAGGGTTTCCAGCGCGACGTTGAAACTGCTCGTTTCGGGTCCGACGAAGGCGATGCGGCACTGCCGCAGCGCATCGTCGGCCGCCAGCTTCGAGGCGAAGCCGCTGATCTTCGACAGCGGCTCGGCGACCTGCCGGGCTTGCGTGAAATCGATCAGGATGCGCCGCGGCGCGCCCTGCTCCAGCAGTTCGCACGTCTCCTGGCAGGCGGCTTCGCGCTGCTCGACCGCGACACAGTCCCAGTAACGCACGTCGATGTTGCCGCGCAGTGTGTCCAGCGTGACTCGATAGGCCATCGGTTCCCCCCGCGGCCATCCTGCATGCGATGCGGTGACGCCCGCAACCGCGACCCGTCCCTGAAGCATTCAGCCCGCCGGAAACGGAAACGCCGGCCCGTGGGCCGGCGTCGTTTCCGCAATATCGCAGCGGCCTACTTCGTGATGTCGACGTCCTTGGTCTCGCGCAGGAACAGCGTGCCGATCACGAACGTCATCAGCGCGATGACGATCGGGTACCAGAGGCCGTAGTACATGTTGCCCGTGGCCGCTACGAGCGCGAAGGAGATCGTCGGCAGGAAGCCGCCGAACCAGCCGTTGCCGATGTGGTACGGCAGCGACATCGAGGTGTAGCGGATGCGCGTGGGGAACAGTTCCACCAGCCACGCCGCGATCGGTCCGTAGACCATGGTCACGTAGAGCACCAGGATCGTCAGGATCAGCACCACCATCGGCTTGTTGATGCGAGCCGGGTCGGCCGCATCCGGGTAACCACCGGCGGTGAGGGCGGACTTGAGCTCGCCGCCGAAGCGGGTCGCCTGCTCGGCCGCCGTCGTCGCATCCAGCCCGGTGGCCTCGTAGCTCGAAAGCGACTGCGCGCCGATCGACACCTGCGCCACGCTGCCCACGGGCGAGGCCTCCACCGAATAGGGCACGCCCGCCTTGGCCAGCGCCGCGGCGGCGATGTCGCACGAGCTGGTGAACTGCTTCTTGCCGACCGGATCGAACTGGAAGCTGCAGGTGTCCGGATCGGCGGTCACCACCGCCGGCGCGCTGGCGCTGGCCTCGGCGATCGCGGGGTTGGCGTAGTGCGTGAGCGCCTTGAACAGCGGGAAATAGGTCAGGGCGGCGATCAGGCAGCCGGCCATGACGATCTTCTTGCGGCCGATGCGGTCCGACAGCCAGCCGAAGAACACGAAGAACGGCGTGCCGATCAGCAGCGCGGCGCCGATCAGCAGCCACGTGGTGGTGGCATCGACCTTCAGCGATTGCGTCAGGAAGTACATGGCGTAGAACTGGCCGGCGTACCACACCACCGCCTGGCCGGCAGTCGCGCCCAGCAGCGCCAGCAGCACGGTCCTGCCGTTGCGGCTGAAGAAGCTTTCGGTGATCGGCGCCTTGGACGCCTTGCCCTCGGCCTTCATCTGCTGGAACAGCGGCGACTCGTTGAGCTGCATGCGGATCCACACCGAGATGCCCAGCAGCACGATCGACAGCAGGAACGGGATGCGCCAGCCCCATTCGTTGAACGCCTCGGTGCCGACGATGGTGCGCACCGACAGGATCACGACCAGCGACAGCAGCAGGCCCACCGTCGCGGTGGTCTGGATGAAGCTGGTGTACAGTCCGCGCTTGCCGTTGGGCGCGTGCTCGGCCACGTACGTGGCGGCGCCGCCGTACTCGCCGCCCAGCGCCAGGCCCTGCAGCATCCGCAGGATGATGAGGATGACCGGCGCGGCGATGCCGATGCTGGCGTAGCTGGGCAGCACGCCGACCAGGAACGTCGAGATGCCCATGATCACGATGGTCACCAGGAACGTGTACTTGCGCCCGATCATGTCGCCGATGCGGCCGAACACGATCGCGCCGAACGGGCGCACCGCGAAACCGGCGGCGAACGCCAGCAGCGCGAAGATGAAACCCGTGGTCTCGTTGACGCCGCTGAAGAACTGCATGGCGATGATCGCCGCCAGCGAGCCGTACAGGTAGAAGTCGTACCACTCGAACACGGTGCCGAGGCTGGAGGCCAGGATGACCTTCCTGTGGCCCTGGGTGAGGGTGCCGGCGGGTGGTGCGCCGGCAGTGGCGCTGGTGGTGGACATGGTGTTCCCCTTGGCTGGTGTTTCGTCGGGTTCGATGGATGCCGCGCGCTAGAAGCTGTACTTGACCGTGGTGTGCAGGCGGTTGAGGTCGCCCTCGCGGTCGTCCTCGAGCATGCGTTGGCCGAAGATCAGTTCGGCGCCCACGTCGAGCTTCGGCATCGGCGAGTAGATGAGGTTGGCGTGCAGCGAGTGCGCGCGCTCGGTCACCCCGTACCCGGTCAATGCCACGTCGTTGTCGAAGTGCGCGGCCGAGTACATCAGGTTGCCGCGCAGCTTCGGCGAGAACACGTGCCGCCACGCGACGAAGCCGCCGTAGCCGTCCAGTGCCTCGATGTCGCCATCGGCCTGCTGCACCACGTCGCTGCCCAGCCCGAAGGCGAGGTACCGGCCGATGCCGCTGCCACCGTTGACGGCGTAGCGCAGGTCGTCGCTGGCGCCCAGGTTGAACTTGCCCGACACGCTGAGCGCGCCGCCGCTGGCGGTGTCGTCACCGGCCTTGAACTGGCGCAGCAGCCCGGCCACGGTGAAGTGGCCCCAGTCGCCTCGGGTGATCCAGCGCGCGGTCGCGTCGGGCGCGACGTTGTCGCCGGAATTGAAGCGGGCCGCGGCGTTGAGGTACGGCGTCACCGTGGTCTGCGGGTTCTCCACCGAGAACGACCACGGCCCGCTGCTGTAGCGCAACTGCGCCTGGCGCACGAAGATCGTGCCGTCGGTGGGCCCGACGAAGTCCACCGCGTCCGGCAGCGCGGCCACGTCCTGGAAGTTGGACCACGTCTGGCCGGCCAGCCATTGCGCGCCGTCGGGGTTGGCCCAGCTGACGTAGGCCTGCCGCAGCGACAGCGCGTAGGTGTTGGTGGCCGTTTCGTTGCCGACCAGCGCGTTGTTGCCGCCGCCGAACATGTCGGCCTCGATGTACGCCTTGACCGTGTCGCCGCCATCGGTGACGTGGTCGGCGCTGAACCAGAAGCGCGAGAACTGCGCGTGGAAGTCGGTGTATGCATCGCCACCGTCGGCCGTGGCATCGCCCACCGGGATCGCGCCCGGCAGGTAGAACAGCCGCCCGGCGCTGCCGTCGGCGATGCGGCCATCGCTGGTGTCGGTGGCCATCGCGTCGAGCTTGATGAACCCGCCGAAGCCGAACGTGGTACCTGCGTTGGCGGCCGGGAGAATCGGCGTGGCCTGGATCGACGGCGTGGGCGGGCCCGGCGTCGACGACGCCGTCGCCGGCTGCGCGGCCTGCGCGGTGGCGGCCTGCGCGGTGGCGGCCGGCGCGGGTGGCGACCGCTCCTGCATCAGTTGCTGGACCATGGCCTCGAGCTGCGCGACGCGCGCTTCCAGTTCGGCCTCCTTCGCGGTCTGCGCCAGTGCGCCGCCGGGCACCAGCGCCAGCAACACCGCCGCCGCCAGTGTCCGGCGCGGCGTGATCAACATGGATATGGACATGAACCCCCTCCGATCCGTGTCCCGGCCAAGGCCGGCAGCGCCGCGCCCAGTGCGCGGCCCGGGGCAGCCTGCGCGTGCATCGCGCTGCATCACCATTCGCCATTGGTCGTAGACGCGGCCGCACTACGACGAAGGTCTAATGCCGCCGCGCCCGGTGGCGACGGCGCTTGCGGCACACTTGTGGCCTTGCCAGCCCCGCCGCTTCACGGAGTGCGCCATGACCCAGCCCGCCGTCCATCCCGTCGACCCCGCCTTCGCCGCCAGCGCGCGCATCACACGCGAGGACTACCGGCGCGATTACGCGGAATCGGTGCGCGATCCGGAGCGCTTCTGGGCACGCATCGGCCAGCGCTTGGACTGGATGACGCCGCCGACCGTCATCAAGGACACCAGCTTCGATCTGGACGACTTCCACATCCGCTGGTACGCCGACGGCGAGCTCAACGCCAGCGTCAACTGCCTGGACCGGCACCTGGCCACGCGCGGCGACAAGACCGCGCTGCTGTTCGAACACGACGACCCGACCCTGCCGGCCGAGTCCATCAGCTACCGGGAACTGCACGCGCGCGTCTGCCGACTGGGCAACGCGCTGCGCGCGCTGGGCGTGCGCAAGGGCGACCGGGTGACGATCTACCTGCCGATGATCCCGGACGCGGTGGTCGCGATGCTGGCCTGCGCGCGCATCGGTGCGGTCCACTCGGTGGTGTTCGGCGGCTTCGCGCCGCAGTCGATCGCCGACCGTGTCGCCGACTGCGCAAGCAAGCTCATCATCACCGCCGACGAGGGCCTGCGCGGCGGCAAGCGCATCGCGCTCAAGGCCAATGTCGATGCGGCGTTGAAACTGCCGGGCACCAACTCGGTGGAGACGGTGCTGGTGGTGCGCCACACCTTTGCTGCGGTGGACATGCAGATGCCGCGCGACCGCTGGTTCGACGCGGTGGTCGGCAGCCAGAGCGATGCCTGCGAGCCCGAACGCATGAATGCCGAGGACCCGCTGTTCATCCTCTACACCTCCGGCAGCACCGGAAAGCCCAAGGGCGTGCTGCACACCACCGGCGGCTACCTGGTCTACGCAAGCTACACCCACGAGTGCGTGTTCGACCTGCGCGAGGACGACGTCTACTGGTGCACCGCGGACGTCGGCTGGGTCACCGGCCACAGCTACATCGTCTACGGGCCGCTGGCCAACGGCGCGACCGCGCTGGTGTTCGAAGGCGTGCCCAACTTCCCCGACGCCTCGCGCTTCTGGCAGGTCATCGACCGCCACAAGGTCACGGTGTTCTACACCGCGCCCACGGCCATCCGCGCACTGATGCGCGAGGGCGAGGCGCCGGTGCACGCCACGTCGCGCGCGTCGCTGCGCCTGCTCGGCACGGTGGGCGAGCCCATCAACCCCGAGGCCTGGCGGTGGTACTTCGAGGTCGTCGGCGAGTCGCGCTGCCCCATCGTCGACACGTGGTGGCAGACCGAGACCGGCGGCATCCTGATCACCCCGCTGCCGGGCGCGACCGACCTCAAGCCGGGCTCCGCGACGACGCCGTTCTTCGGCGTGCAGCCGGCGCTGGTCGATGCCAACGGCAACACGCTCGAGGGCGAGGCCGAGGGCAACCTGGTGCTGACCGACTCCTGGCCGGGCCAGATGCGCACCGTCTACGGCGACCACGGCCGCTTCATTGACACGTACTTCCGCACGTACCCGGGCCGTTACTTCACCGGCGACGGCGCGCGGCGCGACGCCGATGGCGACTGGTGGATCACCGGCCGCGTCGACGATGTCATCAACGTCAGCGGCCACCGCATCGGCACGGCCGAGGTCGAAAGCGCGCTGGTGTCGCACCCGAAGGTCGCCGAGGCCGCGGTGGTGGGCTTTCCCCACGACATCAAGGGTCAGGGCATCTACGCCTACGTCACGCTGGTGGCCGGCGAGCCGGCCAGCGACGAACTGCGCAAGCAACTTGTGGCCCACGTGCGCCAGGAGATCGGCCCGATCGCCACGCCTGACCACCTGCAGTGGGCACCCGGCCTGCCCAAGACCCGCAGCGGCAAGATCATGCGGCGCATCCTGCGGAAGATCGCCGAGAACGCGCCGGACCAGTTGGGCGACACCTCGACGCTCGCGGATCCGTCGGTGGTGGATTCGCTGGTGAAGGAGCGACTGGGGGCATGACCGTGCAGGCCGGACACCGCACGCCGCGAGCCTTTCCGGCAACCCCATGCCCACCCTGCTGATCGCCGACGATCACCCGCTGTTTCGCGAAGCGCTTCGCGGTGCGGTGGCGCGCGTACTGCCCGATGCCCGGCTGCATGAGGCCGACAGCGTCGAATCCCTGCACGCGCTGGTGGAGGCCCACGCCGATGCCGACCTGCTGCTGCTCGACCTCAACATGCCGGGCGCGCAGGGTTTCTCCGCACTGGTGCACCTGCGTGCACTTCAGCCGGGCCTGCCGGTGGTGGTGGTGTCGGCCCGCGAGGAGCCGGCGGTGATGCGCCGCGCGCTGGACCACGGCGCGGTCGGCTTCATCCCCAAGTCCGCCGATGTCGCGACGCTGGGCCAGGCCATCGCAGCGGTGCTCGCCGGCGACCGCTGGGCACCCGAATCGGCCTGGGCGGCGGCACCGGCCGACCCGGCCGAGCACGACGCCGCACGGCGCCTGCGCGACCTGACCCCGCAGCAGTTCCGCGTGCTGCAGATGCTGGGGGCGGGGTTGTTGAACAAGCAGATCGCGTTCGAGCTGGGCGTGTCGGAAGCGACCGTCAAGGCCCACGTGACGGCGATCCTGCGCAAGCTCGGCGTGGGCAACCGCACGCAGGCCGTTCTGGTTGCGGGGCGCCTGGCGGTCGATCCCGAGGGAGATGTCCCGCTCGCCATCGACGGGAACGCAGGCGGGTAGTCGCTCCCCCCGCTCACTTACAGGCCGGCGCGGATCGCGCACGGTCGGATCGCACTCAGTGCGCGTGCGTGGACCCCGCGTGGACGCGCTGCATCCGCTCCCCGCCACGCGGCGCGGTGCGGATCACGCGGGCGATGTAGCTCCACAGCGCGATGCACGCCGTCAGCACCACCAGGCGCACCACATTGACCGGCTGCAGGATTGCGCTGCGCAGCGCATCGATGTCCAGCCTCGCTTCGAACACCAGCACGAACACCGTCAGCAGCCCGACCGCCGCGGCCGCCGACACGCAGGTCCAGAAGCACTCGCCTGCGCAGCAGGTGAGCCAGTTGCGGGGATGGGCGCGGGAGGTGGTGGTGCGCATGGGGGTGGGCATGGCGGTGGGAACTGGCGCACAGGATGCCGGTGCGCCGGTCACGGCCATGTCGACACACGCAACCGATCGCGCCAACCCGGACCCGATGGTCAGGCCACAGACAGCTTCAGCGCACCGCGTGCGCGTTCAGGCATCGGCGGCCGAGCGCTGGGCCGCGAGGAACGCGCGCAACGACGCGGGTCGCACCGGCTTGGTCAGCACCGGGCACCCGCGTGCACGCGCCTGCCGTGCCACGACGTCGCTGCCGTCACCGGTCAGCAATGCGGCGGGCAGTGGGCGGCCAACGGCCGCTCGCAGCGCGTCGATCACCCCCAGCCCGTCGAGCCGGTCGTGCAGGTGGTAGTCGACCAGGGCGACATCCGGCGCCTGCGTGTCCACCTGCGCCAACGCCTGGTCCACCGTCGTCGCGGTGATGGCGACGGCCTGCCAACGCGACAGCAGCGCGCGCATCCCGTCGAGGATCTCGGCGTCGTTGTCGATGCACAGCACGCGCAGGCCGGCCATCTCGTTGGACGCCTGCACCGCCGGAGCCGCTGCGGGTGACGACACGGGCACGACCCCGTGCGAACGCGGCACCTCGATCGCGAACACGCTGCCCCGGCCCACGCGCGAGCGCACCGTCAACGGGTGGTCCAGGGTGCGCGCGATGCGTTGGCAGATCGACAGCCCAAGGCCCAGTCCGCGCTCGCCGTCCTGGCTGGGTCGCTCGAAGCGCCGGAACTCCTCGAAGATCTGCCCGAGGTGGTGGTCGGGGATACCGGGCCCGGTGTCCCACACTTCGAACCGCACCGCATCGCCACCGGGGCGGGCCACCAGCAGTACCCCGCCGCGGCGCGTGTAGCGCAGCGCGTTGGCGATGAAGTTCTGCAACGCGCGCCGCAGCAGGCGACGATCGCTGCACACCGGCACGGGCGCGGCGGGCAGCCACAGCCGCAGCTCCAGTCCGCGTGCCGCCGCGCCGGGGGCGTACTGCGCCGCCAGTTCGCGCAGCAGCGCGCGCGCGTCGAACGTCACCGGGGACGGCTGCAGCGCACCGGCGTCGAGACGGGAGATGTCGAGCAGCCCGTCCAGCAGGTCCTCGGCGGCGCGCAACGACGCGTCCACGCGCTCGGCCAGCCGCGCCTGCTCGCCGACATCGCCGCTTTCGCGCAGCGCCGAGGTGAACAGGCGCGCGGCGTTCAGCGGCTGCAGCACGTCGTGGCTGACGGCGGCCAGGAACCGGGTTTTGGCCTGCTGCGCGGACTCGGCTTCGCGGGTGCGCTGCTCGACGCGTTGCTCCAGCGTCTCGTTGATCTCGCGCAGCGACTGCTCGGCGCGCTTGTAGTCGGTGACGTCGCTGTAGCTGGTGACGTAGCCGCCGCCGGCCAGCGGCTGGCCGCGCATCTCGATGACCTGGCCGTTGGCGCGCACGCGCTCGAACACATGCGGCGCACCGGCACGCAGGTGCTCCAGGCGGCGCTGCACCTGCGCATCGATGTCGCCGCTGCCCATCTCGCCGCGCTCGGCGTTCCAGCGGATCAGGTCGGCCACGGGACGGCCGACGTAGAGCATGCCGTCGGGGTAGTCGAACAGCTCCTGGTAGCGGTGGTTCCAGGCCACCAGCTGCATCCGAGCGTCGACCACGCTGACGCCCTGGCTGATGTTCTCCAGCGTGGTCGACAGCACCTGGCGGTTGAAGCGCAGCTCCTGGTTGGCCTCGTCCAGCAGCGCGACCACCTCGCCCAGCTCCATGCCCGAACCGCGCAGCGCGCTGGTAAGTGTGAGGCGCGCGGAGGCGGCGCCAATCGCCGAGGCCAGCAGGCGCTCGGTGAACTGCGCCAGCGCGCGGTCGGCCGGCTGCCCGGGCTGCCACGTGCCGCCCTGGCGGGTGGCGTGGTCCTCGAACGCGCGGCGCGCATGGCGCTCGCCGACGATGCGCTCGGCCAGCGCCAGCAGCTCGCCCGCGCGCACGCTGCCGGCCCAGCCACCGGGGCCGAGCGCCGGGCGCTGCACGTACGGGTCCAGGAACGGCGATGCCAGCAGCTGGTCCTGCAGGCGCGGCCGCTGGCGCGCCGACACGAACACGAACACGCCGACGTTGAGCAGCAGCGACCAGAAAACGCCGTGTGTCAGCGCATCCCAGCCGCTCAGGCCGAACAGCTGCTCGGGCCGCAGCCAGGCCAGGCCGAACGGGCCGCGATCGATCCACTGCGCGTCGAACCAGCCGGTGCGCGACAGGGCCGGCAACGCCAGCGTGTAGCCCCATGCCACCGCACCGGCCAACAGGCCGCTGAATGCGCCGGCGCGGCTGGCCCCGCGCCAGTACAGTCCGCCGATCAGGGCCGGCGCGAACTGCGCGACCGCCGCGAACGCCAGCAGCCCGTGCTGCGCCAGCCCCGGTTGGCCCAGCGCGCCGCGATGGTAGGCGTAGGCCATCAGGGCGAGCAGTGCGATGGTCAGGCGCCGCACCCACAGCACCGGGCGATCGATCTTCTGGCCCTCGTGCAGTGCCCCGCTGCGCAGCAGCGCCGGCACCACCAGGTCGTTGCTGACCATGGTCGCCAGCGCGACGCTCGCCACGATCACCATGCCGGTCGCGGCCGAGAACCCGCCGATGTACACCACCAGCGCCAGCGCCGACTGGTCCAGCGCCAGCGGCAGCGCCAGCACGTAGGTGTCGGGCGACGCACCGTTTCCCCCCAGCACCGCCTGCCCGGCCAGGGTGATGGGCACCACCAGCAGCGAGATCAGCGCCAGGTAGGCACCGAACAGCCAGCGCGCGCGGCGCAGGTCGCCGACGTCCTGGCATTCGACCACCGCGACGTGGAACTGGCGCGGCAGGCAGATGATCGCGGCGAACGCCAGCAGCGTCTGCGCGACGAACCCCGCAGGCAGTCCGGGCGCGGTGACGACGTGCGCGGCCTGCACCATGCGCGCGCCCATGTGCCCGGTGCCGGGCAAGTGCAGCATCGCGAACGCGCCGATCGCCACGAACGCCACCAGCTTGACCAGCGACTCAAGCGCGACCGCCAGCACCATGCCGCGGTGGTGCTCGGTGGCGTCGATCTGGCGCGTGCCGAAGAGGATTGCGAACAGCGCCAGCAGCAGTGCGGTGTAGAACGCGGGATCGCGTAGCGGCCCGGTGTCGGCCGGCACGCCGGCCAGCACCTCCACGCTCATCGCCACGGCCTTGAACTGCAGCGCGACGTACGGCACCGCCGCCACCAGTGCCAGCGCCGCCACCAGCGCGGCAAGCCCGGGGGCGCGGCCGTATCGCGAGGACAGGAAGTCGGCGATCGAGACGATGCGCTGCTCGCCGGAGATCAGCACCAGGCGTTCCAGGATCCGCCAGCCGAAGGCCAGCATCAGCAGCGGCCCCAGGTAGATCGGCAGGAACCCCAACCCGGTGCGCGCGGCGGTGCCGACCGCGCCGTAGAACGTCCACGAGGAGCAGTACACCGCCAGCGCCAGCGAATACACCGCCGGCCGCATCCAGCTGCGCCCGCGCGCCGGCGCCGCGCGCTGGTCGCCCACGTAGGCCACCGCGAACAGCACGCCGACATAGCCCACCGACACCAGCAGCAGCCACCAGCCCGGGATCACCGGCGCGCCTCTCCCCTGCGGAACGTCGGGGGAGTGTACGGCGGGGCGGTGCGGGCGGTTCGTGCCGCGACAGCATCACGGGCGTCTCGCGGACCGCGGCGTGCAGGGGCCAGCCGCGTGTTCCTGGAGCGTGACCCATGGTCAGGCAGGTCAGGCCAGGACCCGGTGTCTGAAGAAAACCGACCCCGACGGTTGCCACGTCGCTCCGCCATCGCTCAAGCCGTCATTCCCGCGAACGCGGGAACTCAAGGGACTCTTCTCCATGTCTGTGGGTTCGACCACGTCACCGGTTGCGGGCACAGCAACGTCCATGGATTCCCGCCTCCGCGGGAATGACGGTTACCCGGAAACGCGGCCTGCGCGCCGGACCGTGTCTGACCGTTTGCTGCGTCTACAGGCGCGACTTCGTCGTCGAGTGCCGGCAGGGCGCAGCGATACCGGCGTTCAGGTTGCTAGGTCCAAAAAAGCAAAGCCCGCCTTGCGGCGGGCTCTGGATCCCGGCTCGGGCGGAGCCCGGCCTGCCCCGGACCTGATCCAGGGCCGGGATGACGCAGTGACACAGGCGTTCGCGTTGCGAACGCGTCACTGCGTCACTTGATCTTGCCTTCCTTGTAGATCACGTGCTTGCGGACGACGGGATCGTACTTCTTGATCTCCATCTTGCCCGGGGTGTTCTTCTTGTTCTTGTCGGTGGTGTAGAAGTGGCCGGTGTTGGCCGTCGAAATCAGGCGGATCTTGTCGCGCTTGGAAGCCATCGGTCAGTCCTCCTCAGATCTTTTCGCCGCGGGCGCGGAGGTCGGCGAGCACGGCGTCGATGCCGTTCTTGTCGATGGTGCGCAGGGCCTTGGTGGAAACACGCAGCTTGATCCAGCGGTTCTCGCTGGCGACCCAGAACCGGCGCTCGTGCAGGTTCGGGAGGAAGCGGCGGCGGGTCTTGTTCATGGCGTGCGAGACGTTGTTGCCGGTCGTCGTTCGCTTGCCGGTGACTTGGCATACTCGGGACATGTGCACCTCGAAAGGATGTTGGGGCTTCCCTTGGCCAGGGAGGCGGCGGCCCCGCCGCACGGGGGCGGCACGCGATGCGGGAGACAGCCCTGGGCCGGCCCGGTTGAACCGGAGGGAGGCCACAGGCGGATGCGTCGGGCGGCCCCGGAATCGCGTTTCCGGGTCGCGCCGGTGGCCACCCCTGAGGGGCAGCCGGACGCAGCGAGCCGCGCATTATGCGGTGATTTTCCTTTGCCGGCAAGCACTTGGCCCCGCGGCGGGGCCGGAATCGAGCGGGTGGCTCAGGCGGCCGGGCCGCGCAGTTTTTCCAGCACGCCTTCCAGCGCGTCCAAGTCGCTGTAGTGGATCACCAGGCGGCCCTTGCCGCCGCGGCCGTGCAGCACGTTGACCTTGGTGTTGAGCGACTCGGCCAGCTCGCGCTCCAGGCTGACGATGTCCGCCTGCGGCTTGGCCTTGGCGGGCTTGCTGCGCTTGCCCTCGGGCACCTTGCCCAGTGCGAACTGCTGGGCGCGGTGTTCGACCTCGCGCACCGACCAGCCGTGCTCGGCGGCATCGGCGGCCAGCTTGGCGGCCAGGTCCGGGGCCAGGGTCAGCAGCGCGCGGGCGTGGCCCATCTCCAGCCGGCGCGACTCCACAAGCGCGCGGATCGCAGGCGGCAGCTCCAGCAGGCGCAGCAGGTTGGACACCGCGGCGCGCGAGCGGCCCACCGCCTCGGCGGCCTGGGCGTGGGTCAGGTCGAATTCGTCGATCAGCCGCTGCAGGGCGTTGGCCTCTTCCAGCGGGTTGAGGTCCTCGCGCTGGATGTTCTCGATCAGCGCCATCGCGACCACGGTGCGATCGTCGACCTCGCGCACCACCACCGGCACCTCGGCCAGGCCGGCAAGCTTGCTGGCGCGCCAGCGGCGCTCGCCGGCGATGATCTCGTAGGTGCGCCCGCCGTGGTCGGCGATCTCGCGCACGACGATCGGCTGGATCACGCCCTGGGCCTTGATCGACTCGGCCAGCTCGGCCAGCTTGTCCTCGTCCCAGTGCTTGCGTGGCTGGTACTTGCCGGCGGTCAGCGCATCGACGGGCAGCGAATGCAGGGTGTCGCCGGGCGCGGCTTCCAGCGCGGGCGCTTCGGATTTCGGGCCCAGCAGCGCTTCCAGCCCACGGCCGAGGCCACGCTTCTTGGCGGCCGATGCGGTCTTGGCGGCGCTCATGCCGGGGTCTCCTGTGCGGTGGGCTTCGGGGGGGCGGGCTTGGCCGCCTGGTCGCGCTCGCGCTGGCGGCGCAGCACCTCGCCGGCCAGGCCGAGGTAGGCGATGCCGCCGCGGCTGGCCTTGTCGTAGCCGACGATGCTCTGGCCGTGGCTGGGCGCCTCGGCCAAGCGCACGTTGCGCGGCACGATGGTGCGGAACACGCGGTCGCCGAAGTGGTTGGTCAGCTCGGCCGACACGGCGTTGGCCAGGTTGTTGCGCACGTCGAACATGGTGCGCAGCACACCCTCGATCTCCAGCCGCGGGTTGAGCCGCGCCTTCATGCCTTCGATGGTGTCCAGCAGCGCGCTGACGCCTTCCAGTGCGTAGTACTCGCACTGCATCGGCACGATGATCGAATCCGCCGCGGTCAACGCGTTGATGGTCAGCAGCGACAGCGCCGGCGGGCAGTCGATCAGGATGAAGTCGTAGTCGTCGGCGATCGGCGCCAATGCGCGCTTGAGGCGCTGCTCGCGGTCGTCCTCGTTCATCAGCCGGATCTCGGCCGCGGTCAGGTCGATGTTGCCCGGCAGCAGGTCGAAGTCCTCCGGCGTGCGCACGCGCGCGGCCGCCGCCTCGCTTTCGCCCAGCAGCACTTCGCAGACCGAGTCCTCGAGCTCGCGCTTGTTGACGCCCGCGCCCATGGTCGCGTTGCCCTGCGGGTCCAGGTCGACCAGCAGCACGCGCTTGGGCGTGCGCGCCAGTGCGGCGGCCAGGTTGACCGCGGTGGTGGTCTTGCCGACCCCGCCCTTCTGGTTGGCGACGGCGATGATGCGGGCCATGCGGCTCGTCCCCTGTAATGGCCGGCCCTGTGGTTGCCGGCGTGCGAAGCGGACGGCCCGCGCGGGGCGCGGGCCGGACCGGGGATTATGCCCGCGCGCGCCGGCCGTTGCCGAACGCGGGCGAACCGGGCATCAAGCCGCGCCGGTTCAGCCGTTCCCGGCGTCAGACCCGGCGCACCACCACGAGGTGACGCTGCGCCGGCAGGCCGGGCACGCGCAGCGGGTGCACCGCCTCGACACCCCAGCCCTCGGGCAGGGCGGCGATTTCCTCAACCGGTTCCACGCCCTTCATCGCCAGCAGGCGTCCGCCGGGCTTAAGCAGCGGCCCGCCCCATTCCACCAGCAATGGCAGCGTCGCCAGCGCACGCGCGGTGATCGCGTCGAACGCGCCTGGCATGTCGAGGGCCTCGATACGCGACTCGGCGACCTGCACGTCGGGCAGTTTCAACTGGCGCACCGCTTCGCGCATGAAGCGCGCCTTCTTGCCGGCGCTCTCCACCAGCGTTACCCGCAGCCCGGGTTTGGCGATCGCCAGCGGGATACCGGGCAGGCCGGCGCCGGTGCCCAGGTCGGCCAGCGCGCCGCCGGCACCGGCGAGGTCGTCCACATACGGGTGCATCGCCAGCGAGTCGAGCAGGTGCTTGGTCACCATCTCGTGCGGGTCGCGCACGGCCGTCAGGTTGTAGGTGCGGTTCCAGCGCAGCAGCAGCGACAGGTAGTCGAGCAGCGGCGTTTCGAGGGCCGGATCGAGTTGCAGGTCGGCGAGGCCGGCGCGCAGCAAGGACGCCAGGTCGGCGGGAAGGGCGAGGGGCATGTTCATGACGCGACAGTATCGCCGCAGCGGCGCTCAGCCGGTCGCGCGCGTCATCTTGTCGCCCTTGGCCGCCATGCAAGCGCGCCGACGTACCCCGGTGCCGGCACGAGTTCGCGCAGGCGCCAGTCCCCGGGATGGCCCAGCGCCGGGTCGCACTCGCTCAATGCCAGCCCGGCCGCCGTGTCCTCGAACCGCAGCCGGTGCAGCCCGAACGACAGGCCGTGCCCGTGCGCCTTCAGCACCGCCTCCTTGGCGCACCACAGACGCAGGAAGGCGTGGTCGCGAGCGTCGGACGTGGCCTGCGCGGCCAGCCAGTCGTGCTCGCCGGGGGTGAAGTAGCGCGCCGCCAGCGCCAGCGCGCGCGGCCGCGGGCGCACCCACTCCATGTCGACCCCGACCGCCACGTGCTCACCCAGCGCGACCAGCAGCCCCTCGCCGCTGTGGCTCCAGTTGCAGTCGTGGCAGGCACGCGGCGTGCACAGTTGCGGCCGACCGCGCGCGTCGCGCTGCAGGGTGACGGGTCCGCCCTCACCCGCCAGCTGCGCCTGCAGCCACGCCTGCGCCTGCGCTTCCGGCGTCACACCGGGCTGGCGCGGGTGCCAGGACCAGGCGGGGACAGCCCCGGGCTGGATGGGAGACGACGGCGACATGAACGGACCGGGTGGGCGGGCGCGGGACCGCCAGCGTAAGCTACCGGCCGGATGCGGCCTCGGCCGCCACAGGGGGTGGCAGCGGTCGACACGGCCCGCGCCACGGTACGGAGCACAGCACGGGCCATGCATCGATGTCAGCGGTGATCGATACCGGCCACGCCGGACAGCCCGGGCACCCGCCCGCGACGACGCCCATGGCCTTGGGCGACGCCGCCCGCGCGATCGTGTTCGACGCCACCGGCGAGCGGTCGCTGGCGCGCTTCCATGCCGAGGTGCGCGCGCTCGCCGCGCTGCTGCCCGACGGCCACCACGCCATCAACCTGTGCGAGGACCGCTACCGGTTCCTCGTCGCATTCTGCGCGGCCGCCCTGCGCGGCCAGACCACGCTGCTGCCGCCCTCGCGCGCGCCCCGCGTGGTCGACGAAGTGCTGGCACAGCACCCGGATGCCTACTGCCTGGGCGACGGACCGCTCACGCCCGAGCCGCCGCGCTACCTGCGCCTGCCCGTCCCGCTGCCGCAATGCGACGGACCGCCGCCGGTGCTGGAGGACGAGGCACTGGTCGCGATCGGTTTCACCTCCGGCAGCACCGGCCAACCACGACCCAACCCGAAGACCTGGGCGGCGTTCCGCACCAGCACCGCGCAGAACCTGTCCGCGCTCGCGGACCTGCTGGCGCCGCACGGCAGCACCCATGTCGTGGCGACGGTGCCGCCGCAGCACATGTACGGCATGGAGATGTCGGTGCTCTTGCCGCTGCTGGGGCCGGTCGCGATCCACGGCGCGCGGCCCTTCTTCCCGGGCGATGTCGCGCGCGTGCTCGCCGACTCCGCCACGCCGGCGTTGCTGGTGACCACGCCGGTGCACCTGCGCGCGCTGCTGGAGTCGGGTATCGCGCTTCCGCCGATGGCGGGCATCGTGTCGGCCACCGCGCCGCTGTCGCCCGAGCTGGCCCGCGAGGCCGAGTCGCGCTTCGGCTGCGAGGTGCGCGAATTGTTCGGCTCGACCGAGACCTGCGTGTTCGCACGCCGGCGCACCGCGGTCGACGAGGCCTGGACCCTGCTGCCGGGCGTGCGCCTGTCGCCGCAGCCCGACGGCACCGCCGTGCACGCGCCGCACCTGCCCGAGCCCATCGCGCTGGCCGACCTGGTGGAAGTGCTGGACGACGGCCGCTTCGTCCTGCGCGGCCGCAGCGCCGACCTGCTGGAGATCGCCGGCAAGCGCGCCTCCTTGGGCGACCTCACGCGCAAGCTGCTGGCGGTGCCGGGGGTGGTCGACGGCGTAGTGTTCCAGGCCGAACAGGCCGACGACGCGGGCATCCGCCGCGTGGTCGCACTGGTGGTGGCGCCCGGGCTGGACGAGGCGGACATCCTGCGTGCGTTGCGCGGCGCGATCGATCCGGTGTTCCTGCCCCGCCCCCTACGTTGCGTTGCAGCACTGCCGCGCAACGAAACCGGCAAGCTGCCGCGGCATGCGCTGACCGCGCTGCTGGCGTCCCCGGGCGGCTGATGCGGCGGCATTCGCGCGGCCTCGACGTGACGGCCACGCGAACACGAAAAATCCCCACATCCCCGTCACACCGGCCTCGCAAGACTGTCTCCGCCCCTACGCAGGGGAGCACGAATCCCTACTGACCGGACTAAGGAGACACACGCGATGGGTATCATCATTTGGTTGATCGTTGGCGGCATCATCGGCTGGATTGCCAGCATGATCATGAAGACCGATGGCCAGCAGGGCATCATCCTGAACGTGATCGTCGGCATCGTCGGCGCGTTCCTGGGCGGCTGGATCGGCGGCATGCTGGGTATCGGCGGCGCCGACATCAACGACGGCGACTTCAGCCTGTCGGGCCTGCTGCTTTCGCTGGTGGGCGCGATCGTGCTGCTGGCGATCGTCAACCTGTTCCGTCGCGGCCGCGTGCGCTAAGCACCTGCCGACATTCGGATACGCGAAGGCCCGGCATTGCCGGGCCTTCGTCGTTTTGGGGCAAGGAACGGGTGAGCAAGCTCCAACCCGACCCATGCTCGACTATCGCGTGCTCGACTATCGCGCAAGCTCCACCCACGCCGGCGCGTGGTCGCTGGGCCGCTCCCAAGTGCGCGGCTCACGGTCGATGCCGGCGCCGCTGCAGTCGCCGCGCAGTGCCTCCGACACCAGCGTCAGGTCGATGCGCAGGCCCATGTCGCGGCGGAACGCCGCCTGCCGGTAGTCCCACCAGCTGAATACGCCGCCGTCCTCGTGGTGAAGGCGGTACGCGTCATGCAGGCCGAGGTCGTACAGCCGGCGCAACGCGTCGCGCTCGGCGCTCGAGGTCAGGATGTGGTCTTCGTTCCACACCGCCGGGTCGTGCACGTCGCGTTCGTCCGGGGCGATGTTGAAGTCGCCCAGCACCACCAGCTTCGGGTGCGCGAGCAGCTCCTTCATCAACCAGCCCTGCACTGCCTCCAGCCAGCGCAGCTTGTAGTCGTACTTGTCGGTGCCGACGTCCTGGCCGTTGACCACATACAGGTTGACCACGCGCACGTCGCCGACGGTCGCGGCGATCACGCGCTTCTGCTCGTCCTCGAAGCCCGGGATGCCGACCTGCACGTCCTGCGCCGGCGTGCGCGAGAGGATCGCCACGCCGTTGTAGGTCTTCTGCCCGGCAAACACGCTGCGGTAGCCGGCCTCGGCGAGTGCCGCGTCCGGGAACCGCGCATCTTCGAGCTTGGTCTCCTGCAGGCCGACGATGTCGGGCGCGGCGTCGCTGAGCCATTGCTGCAGGTGCGGCAGGCGCACGTTGAGCGAATTGACGTTCCAGCTGGCGATCTTGGTCGGCGTCGAAGTCATCGGCGAAGTCTAGTGCACGCCCGCGGCGGTGCCGCGGCGCGGGCTGGCATCATCGGGGGCTGTTCCGGCTTGAGGACCCGCCATGCCCGTTGAGTGCATCGACCTGCGCAGCGACACCGTCACCTGTCCCACTGACGCGATGCGCGCGGCCATGGCGGCCGCCGAGGTCGGCGACGACGTCTATGGCGAGGACCCGACGGTCAACGCGCTGCAGGACCGGCTGGCCGGCGAGCTGGGCTTCGACGCCGCGCTGTTCGTGCCCAGCGGCACGCAGTCCAACCTGGTGGCGCTGCTGGCGCACTGCGCGCGCGGCGACGAGTACCTGGTCGGCATGGATGCGCACACCTACAAGTACGAAGGTGGCGGCGCGGCCGTGCTGGGCGGCATCCAGCCGCAGCCGCTGGCCCACGCGAGCGATGGCACGTTGCCGCTGGACGCGGTGGAGGCGGCGATCAAGCCCGACGATGCGCACTTCGCCCGCACCCGGCTGCTGTGCCTGGAGAACACCTGGCACGGCCGGCCGATGCCGCCCGGCTACCTGGCCGATGCGCGTGCGTTGTGCGACCGGCGCGGACTGGCGCTGCACCTGGACGGCGCGCGCCTGTTCAACGCGGCGGTCGCGCAGGACGTGCCGGTGCGTGATATCGCGCGCCATTTCGACAGCGTGTCGGTCTGCCTGTCCAAGGGACTGGGCGCGCCGGTGGGGTCGGTGCTGCTCGGGTCCGCCGCGCTGATTGCGCAGGCCCGGCGCTGGCGCAAGGTCACCGGCGGCGGCATGCGCCAGGCCGGCATGCTGGCGGCAGGCGCGCTGCATGCGCTGGACCACCACGTCGACCGGCTGGCCGAAGACCACGACCGCGCGGCGCGGCTGGCGGCGGCGCTGACCGCGCTGGGCGTGGAGGTCACGGGCCAGCACACCAACATGGTGTTCGTGCAGGTGGCGCCTGCATCCACCGCTTCGCTCGTCGAACACATGGCCGCTGCCGGCGTGTGGCTGTCGCCCGGCAGCGAAGGAAAGCTCCGGCTGGTGCTGCACCTGGATGTAGACGACGCGGGCCTGAAGCGCGTGGTCGATGCGTGGGCCGGGTTCCGGGGCTAGATCACCCGGCCAACCAGCGGATCACGCGGTCGGCCAGCCCCCGGTACGGGGGCTTGAGCAGGTCGCTGGCCGCCCGGCGCCGCTGGTGGAACACCGGCATCTGCTTGCTGAAAGTGTCGAAGCCGTGGCGGCCGTGGATCGCGCCGATGCCGCTGGCGCCGACGCCGCCGAAGGGCAGGCCGTGCACGCCGAAGTGGATCAGGGTGTCGTTGACGGTGACGCCGCCGGCCAGCGTGGACGCGAGGATGCGCTCGATGGCCTCGTTCTCGAACCCGAACGGGTACAACGCCAGCGGCCGGTCGAGCGCGTTGATGCGGTCGATCGCCTCGTCCAGCGTGTCGTAGGCCAGCACCGGCAGGATCGGCCCGAAGATCTCCTCGCACATCAGCGGCGCATCGGCCGGCGGGTCGATCACCAGCGCCGGCGGCATAAGCCGTTCGCGCATGGCGAGGTCCGGATCGACGGCCAGCGGTTCGAGCACGCGCAGGCTGCGCGCGTGCGCGTCATCGAGGTAGCCGCGCAGCCGCTGCAGCTGGCCGTCGTTGATGATCCGCGTGTAATCGGGTGACGTCGCGAGGTCGCCGTAACGCGTGCGCAATTCGTGTTCGAGCGCCGCGACCAGCGCATCGCGCTGGCTGCGATGGACCAGCACGTAGTCCACGCCGATGCAGGTCTGGCCGGCGTTGAACCACTTGCCGGTGGCGATGCGCGCCGCGGCCAACGCCACGGGGAACCCTTTGCATACCAGCGCGGGCGACTTGCCACCCAATTCCAGCGTCACCGGGGTCAGGTTGGGCGCGGCCGCGGCCATCACCTTTCGCCCGACCGCCGTGGAGCCGGTGAACAGCAGGTGGTCGAACGGCAGCGCCGAGAACGCCGCGGCCACCTCGCCACCGCTCAGCGCGACCGCAACCCGGTCGGCGGGGAACACGTCGGCCAGCAGCTGCCGCATCCACGCGCTGGTGCGCGGGCTGTGCTCGGACGGTTTCAGGTACACGTGGTTGCCCGCGGCGATCGCCGACACCAGGGGCATCAGCGCCAGGTTCACCGGGTAGTTCCACGGCGAGAGGATGCCGACCACGCCCACGGGTTCGCGCCGCAGCTCCGCGCGCCCGGGCCAGAAGCGCCAGCCGGCGGCCACGCGCTCGCGCCGCATCCAGCGCCGCAGGTGGCGCAGCGTGTGGTCGATCTCGGCCTGCACCACCATCGCCTCGGAGATCAGGTTTTCGTGCTCGCTGCGGTGCCCGAAGTCGGCCTCGATCGCGGCGTGCATCGCCGGCAGTTGCTCGCGAAGGGCACGTTGAAGGCGCTCAAGGTCGCCGCGCCGCTGTGCTTCGTCGGGTTTGCGCGCCTGCCAGGCGGCACGCAGCCGGCGGTGGGTGGCGGCGAGCTGGTCGGGCGTGGTGTCGGCGGCGGTGTCCATGGCCGCAGTGTAGGACCGCCAGGTTGCGCGGCGGTCAACGGCTGCCCGCCAGCGAGACCGGGACTAGAATGACGGCATGACCCTGCGCCCCTACCTCGACCAGTTTCCCCGCCTCGGCGAGCGCGTGTACGTGGACCCGGCCGCCAGCGTGATCGGCGATGTCGAACTCGGCGACGACGTGTCGGTGTGGCCCGGCTGCGTCGTGCGCGGCGACGTAAATTTCATCCGCGTCGGCGCGCGCACCAACATCCAGGACGGCACCGTCATCCACGTCAGCCACGACGGCCCGCACGCCAAGCTCGGCGGGTTCGCCACGGTGATCGGCGAGGACGTGACCATCGGCCACAAGGCCATCGTGCACGCCTGCCGCATCGGCGACGCGGCGCTGATCGGCATGGGCGCGATCGTGCTCGACGGCGCGGTGGTGGAGTCGCACGGCTTCGTCGGCGCCGGCGCCGTGGTGCCGCCGGGCAAGACCGTCGGCCGCGGCGAGCTGTGGCTGGGCAACCCCGCGCGCAAGGTGCGCGTGCTGTCGGAGGCCGACGTCGAGGGCCTGTACTACTCGGCGCAGCACTACGTGCGGTTGAAGAACCGGTACCTGGGCATCGCCGAGGGCTGAGTCGCCCGCCACCTCGCGCCTGTAGGAGCGGCTCCAGCCGCGATGCTTTTTTTGGCGATGGTGCCGACGCGAACCCCTGGCTTCGTTGTAGGAGCGACGTAAGTCGCGATCCACCGGCCGACAGAGTGCGGTCGCGACTTGCGTCGCTCCTACAAAGGAATCCGAAACCGACGAATCGGACCGAAAAGCATCGCGGCTGAAGCCGCTCCTACAAGGGCTTCGGGTCGTGCCGCAGTGGCGGGTCGGGCAGGGTGAGCGCTTCCAGCGCCGACAAGCGCGCGAGGGCATCGCTGCGGTCGATGCCGCACATGTCCTCGGACGGTCGCAGCGAGGCGCAGAACGCCGGCCGCTCGGGCCGGCCGAACAGGCGGCAGCGCAGGTCGTCGTCCAGTTGCACGCAGGGGATGCCGGCAGGTTTGCCGTGCGGCATGCCGGGGATCGGCGAGGCGATCGACGGGGCGATACAGCAGGCGGCGCAGCCGGCGCGGCAAGACACGGGGTCGGCAAGCGCGCTCATGCGGCCGCCTGCATTGGAACCAAAGGCTTCACTGTCGCTTCAGTCGGCAGTGACCAGCACGTCGTCATGCTCGCGCAGCATCGCGTACACCGGGTCCGTGTCCGGGCGCACGCCGTGCCACCGCTGGAAGCTCTCGGCCGCCTGCTCGACCAGCATCCCCAGCCCGTCGATGGCCTTGTCGGCGCCGGACGCGCGCGCCCACGACAGGAAGGCTATCGCCGCCTCGCCGTAACTCAGGTCGACCGCGTCGCCGCGCGGTGCGTACAGGCCGCCGGGCAGGTCCAG
>MIDV01000122.1:0-12176 GCA_001830245.1 Lysobacterales bacterium RIFOXYA1_FULL_69_10
CGTCCGTCCCCTGGGCCCAGGCCGCCTGTCGCGCCGCGCCCTTGGCGTCCAGCTGCCCGACCAGCAGGGTATCGGCGGTTTCGTTGGCGGTGTCCGAATGCAGCGCCGACGCCGGGGTCCACGCGGTGATGAAGACGTAGCGATCAGCCGGCCAGTACGCCTCCACGTCCGACGCCGGCTGGCCCACGCGCAGGGGCAGGGCATCGCCGTCGATCAGCACGCAGTACTGAGCGGCGGCATAGGCCTCGGCCAGACCGGCGGCGTCGACGACGGTGAGCGTGCGCATGGGCCGAGTGTCCCGCGGCGGCACCGGGGGTGCAAACGTTCAACTCCCGCCCCTGTGCTCAGGGGAGGGGTGCTCTTGAGGTGGTGAAGGTTCAAAGCACCCCCTCCCAACCTCCCCCTGCAGGCAGGGGGAGGGGCGAGACCCAGCGCCTCCGGAGATGCTTGCCATCCACCCCTCCGCCTCGTTCGCATGCCGCCTCCCGCCTGTTCCGTAAACTCCACATCCGTTCTGATTCACCGGACTCCGCCCATGCCCGTCCCCGCACCCCAGACCAAGCTGCCCAACGTCGGCACCACCATCTTCACCGTGATGTCGCAGCTGGCGGCCGAGCACGGCGCGGTGAACCTGGGGCAGGGCTTTCCTGACTTCGACGTGCCCGAGCGGCTGGTGCAGGCGCTTGACCGCGCCATGCGCGAAGGCAAGAACCAGTACGCGCCCATGACCGGCCTGCCGGTGCTGCGCCAGGCCATCGCCGCCAAGACCGAGCGCTGCTACGGCTACCGGCCCGACCCGGATACCGAGGTGACGGTGACCTCTGGCGCGAGCGAGGCGATCTTCGACGCCGTGCACGCCGTGGTGCGGCCGGGCGACGAGGTCATCGTGCTGGATCCCTGCTACGACTGCTACGAGCCGGCGATCGACCTCGCAGGGGGCCGCGCGGTGCACGTGGCGCTGGACCCGGCGCATTTCCGCCCCGACTGGGAGCGCATCCGCGCCGCGGTCACGCCGCGCACGCGGATGATCATCACCAACACCCCGCACAACCCGTCGGGCGCGATGTTCGATGGCGAGGACATCGCGCAACTGGAAGCGCTGCTGCACGACACCGGCATCTACCTGCTGTCGGACGAGGTGTACGAGCACATCGTGTTCGACGGCGCGCGCCACGAGTCCGCGCTGCGACATCCCGCGCTGCGCGAGCGTGCGTTCGTCGTGTCCAGTTTCGGCAAGACCTACCACTGCACCGGCTGGAAGGTCGGCTACTGCATCGCGCCGCCCGCGTTGTCGACCGAACTGCGCAAGGTCCACCAGTACAACACCTTCTGCACCTTTACCCCGGCGCAGGCGGCATTCGCGGAAATGATCGAGGCCGAGCCCGAACACTACGAGGGCCTTGGCGCCTTCTACCAGGCCAAGCGCGACCGCTTCCACGACCAGCTGCTGGGCACGCAGCTCAAGCCGCTCACGGTTCCGGGCGGCTACTTCCAGCTGGTCGACTATTCGACGGTGAGCGACCTGGACGATGCGTCGTTCTGCCGCTGGCTGACGGTGGAGAAGGGCGTGTGCGCGATCCCGCTGTCGCCGTTCTACGCCGAACCGCCACGCCGACAGCACCTGGCGCGGCTGTGCTTCGCCAAGAACGAGGCGACGTTGGACGCGGCGATCGAGCGTCTGCGCGCGCTGTGATCGGCTGTGTGGGCCTGAACGAAGCGCGGCTGCGATAACCCGGCATTCACCGCGGCTTGCCGATGCTGGCGCGGTTTCCTGCCGCGGAGCATCGCCATGGGCCAGACGGCCATACGTACGAATTCTTTCGTTCACCGCTTCCGCCTGCTGGGCGCGGCTGTGCTGCTGCTGGCGCTCGCCGGCTGCGTCACCGGGCCGGGCGGTTACGGCGGGTATCCCGGTCAGGGCTATCCCGACCAGGGCTATCCCGGTGGCTACGGCAGCGAGCGCATCCTCGGCACCGTACAGGGCGTGGACGCCCGCTACGGCCGCATCCTGCTGAGCGCTGAAGGCCGCAGTGGCTATGGCGGCGGGCAGGTCGAAGTGATGTACGACCGCAACACCCAGCTGGTCTACCAGGGCCGCTCGCTGCCGGTGGACGGGTTGGAGCGCGGCGACCGCATCAGCGTCGAGGCCGTGCGCTCCGGCAACCGCCTCGTCGCGCGCCGGATCGACGTAGTCCAGAACGTCCGGGACGCCCACGGTGGCAGCTATTACGGCGGCGAGCTGCGCGGCTCGGTGGCATATATCGATCCGCGTTCGCGCGTCATCGGCGTCACCCGGGGCGGTTACAGCGGCCGCGAGGAGCGCGTGTACTACGACGATCGCACCGCGGTGGAGTACCGCGGCCAGTCCTACCGTCCTGATGAGCTGGAGCGTGGCGACGTGGTGCGGATCCAGGCGCGTCCGCGCGGCAACGACTGGTGGGCCGAGCGGATCTGGGTCGAGGTGAACGTCCGCGACCGCTGAACCGGGGCGTGACACCGGCGCCCGCCGCGGAGGCGCGCGCCGGTAGAATGGCCGGATGCCTTTGATCACCCTCCAGGACGTCGACTACAGCGTCGGCGGCCCGCTGCTGCTCGAAAACGTCCAGCTGTCCATCGAACCCGGCGAGCGCATCGCGCTGATCGGCCGCAACGGCGCCGGCAAGTCCACCCTGATGAAACTGATCGCCGGCGAGCTGGTGCCGGACGACGGGGAAGTCCGCCGCGATGGCACGGTGCGGATCGCGCGATTGGAACAGGAAGTGCCCGCCGGTGCGGCCGGCGACGTGTGGGACGTGGTCGCCGGCGGCATGGGCGAAGTCGGTGCCTGGCTGGCCGAGTACCACCACCTGAGTCACGCCGAGGAGTTCGACGGCGACGCGCTGGCGGCGGTGCAGGGCCGGATCGAGGCCGTGGGCGGCTGGAGCCTGGACCAGCGCGTGGTCGAGACGCTCGAGCGCCTGGGCCTGGACGGCGATGCCGCGTTCTCGGGCCTCTCGGGCGGCATGAAGCGCCGGGTCCTGCTGGCGCGCGCACTGGTATCGGCGCCGGACCTGCTGCTGCTGGACGAACCGACCAACCACCTGGACATCGAGGCGATCGACTGGCTGGAGACCTTCCTGAAGGGCTGGGCGGGCGCTCTGCTGTTCGTCACCCATGACCGGCGCTTCCTGAAGGCGCTGGCGACGCGCATCGTCGAGATCGACCGCGGCCAGGTCACCAACTGGCCGGGCGACTGGGCCAACTACGAACGGCGCCGCGAGGAACGTCTGAACGCCGAGGCACAGGAGAACGCGCGCTTCGACAAGCTGCTGGCGCAGGAAGAGGTCTGGATCCGGCAGGGCATCAAGGCGCGTCGCACCCGCGACGAGGGGCGCGTGCGCCGGCTCAAGGCGATGCGCAACGAGCGCGCCGAGCGCCGCGCCCACACCGGCAACGTGCGCATGGATTTCGCCCAGGCCGAGTCCTCGGGCAAGAAGGTCATCGAAGCGCGCGACGTGTCGTTCGACTACGGCGGCAAGCCGCTGCTGTGTGATGTCTCGACCACGATCTTCCGCGGCGACCGCATCGGCCTGATCGGGCCCAACGGCAGCGGCAAGACCACGCTGATCAAGGTGCTGCTGGGCGATCTGGCACCCACGTCCGGCGAGGTCCGCCTGGGCAGCAACCTGCAGGTGGCGTACTTCGACCAGTACCGCGCGACCCTGCGCGAGGACTGGAACGCGCTGGAAAACGTGGCCGAGGGCCGCGAGTTCGTCGAGGTCGGTGGCAAGTCCAAGCACGTGATCGGCTACCTGCAGGACTTCCTGTTCACCCCCGAGCGCGCGCGCGCGCCGATCACCCGGCTGTCGGGCGGGGAGCGCAACCGGCTGCTGCTGGCCAAGCTGTTCGCGCAGCCGTCCAACCTGTTGGTGATGGACGAACCGACCAACGACCTGGACGTCGAGACGCTGGAGCTGCTGGAAGAAATCCTCGGCGAGTACACCGGCACGCTGCTCCTGGTCAGCCACGACCGCGACTTCCTCGACAACGTGGTGACCTCCACGCTGGTGATGGAGGGCGATGGCCGGGTGGGCGAGTACGTCGGCGGCTACAGCGACTGGCTGCGCCAGCGCCGGGTCGAGTTCACCGCGCCAGCCTCGACACCGGCGCCATCGGCCCCGATGCCGGTTTCCCCGATCGCGGCGGCGGCCACAACGCCGACAACACCCAAGCGCAAGCTCAGCTTCAAGGACGCGCGCGAACTGGAGCAGCTGCCGGCGCTCATCGAGACGCTGGAGGCGCGCATCGCGCAGCTGACCGCGGCGATGGCGGACCCGTCGTTCTTCCAGCGCGATGCCGCCCTGATCGCTGCCGATAACGCCACGCTGGCCGGTACGCAGGCGGAGCTGGACGCGGCGTATGCGCGCTGGGCGGAGCTGGATGGGTGAGCCATGTGATGCGGATCTCCGCATCGCCTCGCTCTGTCGATTCCCCGCCGCCGCTTTCAGGCCGTCGTTCCCGCGCTCAAGCCGTCATTCCCGCGAAGGCGTTAATTCACGGACGTTGCCCGCGTTTGGAATGCGAGTTGTGTCCGAGGGTCCAGGGGGGCGTGATCGATGTCCGGCTCCGTCGAAGTGGAGCGCGAACCCCCTTCCGGGGAATGACGGGCGACTCCATGGCCACCTGGATGGTTGCGGTCGACTGCTTTAGCGGGCCCTAATCACCGTCCTCGACCCACGGAGCCCGCCATGTCCATCCCGACCCGCCTCCGCGCCAGCATTGCGTGCATCGCCCTGGCCGCGTTCGCCGCCCCGGCCACCGCCGCCGTCAAGGACCAGTCCGCCGCCGGCTTCACCCTGGAAAACGAGGCCGTCGTGGCGGTGGACGCGGCCACCGCGTGGAACGCACTGGTCCATGACGTCGACCGCTGGTGGCCCAAGGACCACACGTGGTGGGGTGCCGAGTCGAAGCTTTCGATCGACGCGCGCGCGGGCGGATGCTTTTGCGAAATCGATGGGAGGCGCCAGGCGCAGCACCTGCAGGTGGTCTTCACCGACCCCGGCAAGCTGCTGCGCATGACCGGCGGCCTCGGCCCGCTGCAGGGCATGGGCCTGCACGGCGTGCTGGAGTTCCGGCTGGAGCCGGTGCAGGGGCCCGACGGCGACGAGCGTCGCGACATGACGCGCATCGTGCTGCACTACCGCGCCGGGGGTTACGCGCCGGACCACATCGGCGCGTTCGCCGCGGTGGTGGACGGCGTGCAGGCCACGCAGCTCAGGGGACTGGTCGACCATATCGGCCGCTTGCGCGGAACCGGGTCGCGCTGACCGCATCGCCGTTGTTCGGGTCAACCCATGAACCCGCCGCCGTTGACGTGGAGGAACTGCCCGGTCACGTAGCTGCTGTCGGCGCAGGCCAGGTACACGTACGCCGGGCCCAGCTCGCTGGGCTGGCCCGGGCGTTTCATCGGCGTGTTGCGGCCGAACTCGCGCTGCTCCTTCTTGCTGAAGCTCGACGCGATAAGCGGCGTCCAGATCGGGCCGGGCGCGACGCCGTTCACCCGGATGCCGCGGTCGACCACGTTCTTGGCCAGCGAGTAGGTGAAGGTTTCGATCGCGCCCTTGGTCGAGGCGTAGTCGATCAGGTGGTCGCTACCGCGGAAGGAGGTCACCGAGCCGGTGTTGATGATCGCGCTGCCCTTTTTCATATGCGCCAGCGCGTGGCGCGTCAGGTGGAAGAAGGGGAAGACGTTGTTCTCGAACGTGTCGCGCAGCTGCCCCGGGGTGATGTCCTCGAGCCGGTCCTGCGGGGCATGGTCGGCCAGGTTGTTCACCAGCACGTCCAGCTGCCCGAGCGTCTTGACCGTGCGCGCCACCGCCGAGCGGCAGCGCGCCTCGCGCCGCGCGTCGCCCCGGATCAGCAGGCAGCGCCGGCCCTCGGCCTCGACCATGTCCGCGGTGTCGCGCGCATCGCCGTCCTCGCTGAGGTAGAGGATCGCGACGTCCGCGCCCTCGCGGGCGAAATGCACCGCCACCGAACGGCCGATGCCGCTGTCGCCCCCGGTGACCAGTGCCACCTTGCCTTCGAGCTTGCCCGAGCCCCGGTAGTCGTCGCGGATGGTGTCGGGCTGCGGCTTCATGGTGTTCTGGTTGCCGGGGGATGCCTGCTTCCGGGTGGCCATGGCGGTCTCTCCTGGGGGTGGAGGCGGCATGGTCGGCAACCGCGCGTGGCCGGGCGATGAAGTGGGCCGCATCGGCGTGGAGCGCCTAGACTTCCGCACATGCACGAGCCCGATAGTGCCGGCATGCCGCCGGCGCCCCATCCGCGGCGTCACCTGCGCCTGTTCTTCGCGCTGCTGCCCGATGCGTCCACGCGCGAGGCGATGGCGCGCGGCGTGGATGCGCCGCTCGGCGCGGGCATGCCGGGCCTGCGCACACCGCCCGCGCTCTACCACCTGACGTTGAGTTACCTGGGCGAGTTCGACAGCGCGCCGGCGTCGCTCGTGGATGCCGCATGCCGGGCCGCCGCCGCCGTCCGCGTGCCCGCGTTCGACCTGCCGCTGTCCCGTCTGGGCAGCTTCCGGCAGGGGCGCGGCTGGCTGTGGTGGTTGGGGCCCGAGGCGACGCCGCCGGGGCTGCAGGCGTTGTGGCAGGCACTCGACACGGCGCTGCTGGATGCGCGCATCCGGCGGGCGCCCGACACCGCATTCCGGCCGCACGTCACGGTGCTGCGCGGCTGCGACCGTGCGCCGCCCGCCGATGCGTTGGTCGACATTGCGTGGCCGGTGCGGGAGTTCGCGCTCGTCTCCAGCCAGACAGGTGCGTACCGTCCGCTCGGACGCTGGCTCTTGGGCGATGGCGGTCGTGCCATCCGCTGAGTGCGGCGAGGTTTCCATTCCATACCCAGCCCGGCAGGAAACGGCGATGACCACCACCGACCCGCGCATCGACGCCTACATCGAAAAGTCGGCCGATTTCGCCCGGCCGATCCTGCAGCACCTGCGCAAGCGCGTGCATGCCGCCTGCCCGGACGCGGAAGAGACGCTCAAGTGGAGCGCGCCCGCGTTCCTCTACAAGGGCAAGTTGCTGTGCCAGATGGTATCGTTCAAGCAGCATGTCGCGTTCGGCTTTTGGCAGGGCGCGCAGGTAGTCGGAGAGGCGCAGGGCGAGGCGATGGGGCAGTTCGGGCGCATCACGAAGGTCGGGGACCTGCCGCCGGCGCGCCAGTTCGACAGCTACGTGCGCCGCGCGATGGCGCTGATCGATAACGGCGTCAAGGCGCCGCGTACCAAGGACGCCAGGCCCAAGCCAACGCTCGAGGTGCCCGACGACCTGGTGCGCGCCCTTGATGCGGTGCCCGCTGCGCGTCAGCACTTCGACGGCTTTACGCCCGGCAAGCGCCGCGAGTACATCGAGTGGGTCGTCGAAGCCAAGCAGCCGGCCACCCGGCAACGCCGCCTGGCGCAGGCAGTCGAATGGATCGCCGAGGGCAAGCCGCGGCACTGGAAGTACCAGAACTGTTGAGCCCCTGGGTTCCCACACTGTAGGAGCGACGTGAGTCGCGATCGGAGTGCGGACGACTTCGCGGGTCGCGACTTACGTCGCTCCTACAGCGCAGTTTTGCTGTGGCTTGCCGGCGGGCCCGGCTTACTCCAGCAGGTACGCCCCGCACCCTCTGAACGTGCGATCCCCCACCCGCAGCTCCGCCGCGGCCTCGAGCGCTTCCCCGCTCATGCCGTCACTGCATGGCTCGCGGCGGATCGACAGGGCGACGGCGGACCCGTCGGCCGCCTCGCCTGCGAACCCGTCGTCTGTCGCGCGGCCCGTGGCCTCCACGCTGCGCTCGCCGTAGTCGAGTTCGGCACGGATCGTCGGCGTCGCGCCGCTACCCACCTCCACCCACCAGCCCGGCTCGTTGCCCACCGCGCGGAACGCAATGCCGCGTTGGGCGGCCTCGTACCACGGCGAGGCCACATCGCTGCGCGTGCACTCGCGCGCCTCGTCACCGGCCAGCATCAGGCGGGCCGTGTCGCCCTTGGTCCAGAACTCGTTGCCGCCATCGGCGTAACGCGCGCCGGAGGCGGCCATGGCCTGCGGCAGCGTGGCGTTGCGGCCCGACCACCATAGTTGGACCGCCGCTGGCGACGGGTCGAACCGACTGGCGACACGCAGGTCGCCGCACTGCCAATGCACGACCGCATCGTCGCCGACCGGGGTAGTGGAGGCGCCCGGGCCGGTAGAGGCGCGGACCATGGCCAGCTGGACGGCGATTTCCTGGCCGGGCGTGACCGGCGTGCGGGTGTCGGTCACGAACCAGAGCCGGCCGTCGCCGTCGTACAGCGATGCATGAAGCCCGTAGCGGCCACCGTCGCGGACCTTGGCGGGATCAAAGGGCAGGGTGAAGCGGTACGGCGGGCCGGACGCGTCGTTGATGCGGGTCTCGGCGATGACGGCCGCCTGCGTATCCGCCAGTTGGTTGTCGATCAACTGGACGTGCAATTGCGCGCCGGGCACGCGGATGCGTTCGCGATACGTGGCGGTGCCGACGATGGAGCCTTGTGCGGCGGGCGCTTCGCCGTAAGGCATGTCCTCCGGCCCGGGCGCACTGACGCCGCGGTCGCGGGACTGGCAGGCGGGTAGCGCGAGCGCGGTCGCGGCGGCCAGGAACGCCATGCCGATCGGCGAGGCAACGGGGAGACGGGGCATGACGGACTCCGGTGACCGCGGGAGCCCGGATTATCCGGAGGAGGCGTGTTAGCCGGTTGTCATGGGCACGCCGGGGCCGTGGCCAGCCGCCTTCGTAGGAGCGGCTTCAGCCGCGATCTGAAGTCGGTCGCGCGGACAAGTTTCCGATCGCGGCTGAAGCCGCTCCTACAGGGGTACTGTTCGTTCCGGTTACTTCGGCGCGGTATCAACGCGCAGCACCGGATACAGGTTCAACCGGTCGTCCCACGCACTGTGGCGGCGGTAGAAGAAGTCCAGACGCGCCGCCGGGTCCTTGGCGAAGGCGGCGTCCTCGCGCACGCGGCGTTCGAACTCGGCTTTCAGCGCCGGGTCGGCGGCCAGCATCTCGCGCGCCACGGCCTCGGCCACGTACGGCTCCATGTATTCCTTGCGCTCGAAGTGGTTGTTGAAGAAGCCCCACGCCGCCAGCGAATCCGGCGCCTGCGGCTCCAGCATCGCCATCACAACGCGCGACAGCGGCTGGGCGATCGGCACGAACAGCGCACCGGCCGCCAGGTCGTGCGTCTCGCCGGCCCATTCGCCCTGCAGCGTCAGCCGCTGGTGGCTCTCGAGCGGGCGCGCCGCGAAGTCGACCGTTTCGGCCCGGAACGCCTGCGCCTCCACGTCCTCCTGCGCGGCATCCAGCGTGCGGTACTGCACGCCGTGCGCATCCAACCGCTCCGCGACCCAGCCCGCGTGCGTGGCCGGCACCAGATAGCCGGCGCCCGGGGCCTCGACCACGCGTCCCGGCACCACTTCGTCGCGCACCGGGATGTTCCAGACCTGCGGCGTGGTTTCGTCGTAGCGCGTCATCAGCGCCCCGGACACGTCCGATGGCGTGCGCGTGTAGGCATAGCCGCGGAACGGCATCGTCCGCGTCGCGTCGGTGGCCTTGTAGTCCAGCGGCACCGGCGTGCCGGCGATCGCGGCGGCACGCGCGTCGGCGGCCTGTGCCGCATCAAGCCACTGCGCGCCGTGCTGCGCGACCAGTTCCACGACCGCGACGATGGTGTTGCGCGTCAACGCCACGCGGGTCGGGTAGTCCTTCCAGGAGTGCGTCTCGACCAGCATCCCGAAGCGGTTGCGCGCCGACATGTAGCCCTGCGAGAAGCGCGGCGGCGCGGCGCCGTCCTCGATGCCCGACGCCGGGTTGTCGTGCTCGACGAACGAGGGGTAGAAGGGCAGCGGCAGCGCGCCCTGGTCGGCCAGGCGGGCAATGGTGGCGTCGCGCAGCTGCGTGCCGATCACCTGCAGGACCTCGTCGCCACCATGCAGCGGTTCGACCTGGATGGCGATGTCGTGTTCGAACTGCGCGCCGTTGGTGGCATGCAGGTCGGCGACCACCAGCGGGTCCCACGCGTCCAGCAGCGCGAGCATCGCGCGCATCTCCGGCGCGTCGGCCTTCAGGTAGTCGCGGTTGAGGTTGTAGTTCTGCGCCGTGGTGCGCCAGCCCATCTGCTCGGGCCCGCGCTGGTTGGGACGGTTCCAGGCGCCGAATCGCTCGTGGCCATCGACGTTGAAGACCGGGACGAACAACAGCACCTGCTTGTCGAGTGCGCCTTCGGCCGCCTCGCCCTCGAGCAGCTGCCGCAGCGCCAGGAAGCCCGCGTCCTTGCCGTCGATCTCGCCGGCATGGATGCCGCCCTGCATCAGCGTCACCGGGATGCCGCGCTCGGCCGCATCGCGTGCGGTGAAGGCGCCGGTGTCGGTCGCCACCAGCACGTGCATCGGGCGGCCCTCCGGCGTGGTGCCGAAGCGCTCGCACTTCACCCGGTCCGGGTAGCGCGCTGCAAACGCTTGGCACAGCTGCGTGACCTCGTCGTAGCGCCCGGTCTGGATGAAGCCACTGCGCTCGGCATGGGTCGTAAGCGGTCCCGTCTGCGCCAGGGCGGCAGCAGGCAGGGCAAGCAGGGCGGCAAGCAGCGCGGGGCGCAGGGTCGGGGTCATCGGCAGGCTCCAGGAACGAATGGGGGATGGTAAAGGACGATGCCGGCCGCATCCCGGCGCGCGTCCACGCCCTAGACTTCACGCTCCCAACGGAGCCCTCGCATGCACACCCTGTACTACGCCCCCGGCGCCGCCAGCTTCGCGGTGCACTGGCTGCTGCTCGAACTCGACATCCCGCACGAGCTTCGGCTCCTCGACCTCAAGGCCGGAGAGCAGAAGCGGCCGGAGTACCTCGCCCTCAACCCCGGCGGTGTGGTGCCGACGCTGGTGGTCGATGGCCTGCCCATGACGGAAGCCGCCGCGCTGCTGCTGGCGCTGGCCGACGCGCACCCCCATGCCGGGGTCGCACCGCCGCCCGGCGACCCGCGGCGCGCTTCGCTGTACCAGTGGATGTTCCACCTGGCCAACGCCGTGCAGCCACAGTTCCGGCTGTGGTGGTACCCGCACGAGGCCGCGGGCGAGATGCACGCCGACGCCGCGCGCGAGGCGGTGCGTCCGCGTATCGAGGCCTGCTGGGACCGCATCGACGCGCACCTGGGCGCGCACGGCCCGTACCTGGTGGGCGATGCGGTCAGCGTGGCCGACTTCTACCTGACGATGCTGATGCGCTGGTCGCGCAACATGCCGCAGCCGGCGACCTCGTGGCCGCACCTGGCCGCACACGCCCAGCGCATGCGTGCACGCCCCACCTTCCGCACGCTGTACCAGCGCGAAGGCCTGGAGGAGTGGGCCTGAGCCGATACCCGTCGCGCGCATCCGGTAGGCTGCGCGCTTCGCATCGCGGCCCGAGCGGCCGCACGCCTGCAACCGGACCCGTTACCCGATGCTGACCCTGATCCTGATCGCCGTGACCGTGCTGGTCACGTGGCTGGCCTTCAACAACCCGCGCCTGCTGGACCGGCTGATCCTGTGGCCGCCCGCCATCGACCGCAAGCACCAGTACGACCGGTTGCTGACGCACGGCTTCATCCACGCCGACTGGCAGCACCTGCTGTTCAACATGATCACGCTGTTCTTCTTCGGCCGCTTCGCCGAGCAGGTGATCACTTCGATGATCGGACCGGTGGGCTTCGTGCTGTTCTACCTGTCGGCGATAGTCATCGCGATCCTGCCGACCTACCTGCGCCACCGGCACGATGCGCAGTACCGCAGCCTGGGTGCGTCGGGCGCGGTGTCGGCGGTGCTGTTCGCCTTCATCCTGGTGCAGCCGTGGTCGCTGATCTTCGTGTTCTTCCTGCCGGTGCCGGCAATCCTCTACGGCGTGTTCTACGTCGGCTACTCGTTCTGGATGGACCGGCAGGGCGGCGACAACACCAACCACAGCGCGCACCTGTCCGGCGCGATCTACGGCGTGCTGTTCATGCTGCTGATGGAGCCCCGCATCGCGGGCCTGTTCCTGGAGCGGCTGGCCAGCCCTTCATTCGGATGACCGCCGGCTGATGCGCGAGTGGCCCGGGTCGCGGAGTGCCGGGCAGCCTGAAGGCCGGTGCGGGCGTCAGGCCGCCAGCGAGCGCGGCCGATCGGCGG
>MIDV01000122.1:12198-21818 GCA_001830245.1 Lysobacterales bacterium RIFOXYA1_FULL_69_10
CGTCGCCAGCCGGCTATAGATGACGGCGTCCAGGCGCTCCAGCTCATCGCTGTCGACGCCCTCGCAGGCGATGTCGTACAGCCGTTCCACGAGCTCTTCGTCGCTGGCCGCTTCGATCGGGTGGTGCTGCAACACGTTCATGGTGTCGGTCCCCTGGCAGTCTGGTTCCGTGATCGCCGTACCGGTCCTGCAGCAGATTCCATGCCAGCAGGCCGTTGTTCCGGGGACCTCCACGCGGGTCGCGGCCCGGCATGGCGCCGGGTGGGGAGCGGGTGCGTGTCCTGGTTCCAACGCAAGCGGCTGACACTCCGGGTCACTCCTGGACGGGCGTCGACCTGCGTGTGACGCCTACCGGCGCTCACCCGGCCTGAAGGTTTGGCGTGTTACGACGCAATGGCCGACGGCTGCGGCCGTCCGAGTCCGTCCACGACCCCACAGGAGGCCCGCATGGCGACCCGCAAAGCCGCCAAGAAGAAAAGCGCCACCCCGGCCCGCAAGGCCGCGAAAAAGGCGTCTCCCGCCCGCAAGACTGCCAAGAAGGCTGCAGCCACGAAGGCTGCGACGAAGAAGTCGGCAGCGAAAAAGGCGGCCACCAAGCGCGTCGCCGCGAAGAAGACGGCCGGCAGGACGTCCACGACCACGAAGACGGCTGCCCGCAAGACCGCCGGGAAGACAGCTGCGAAGAAGACCACGAAGAAAACCGCAGCAAGAGCGGCCGCCAAGAAGGCCACGAAGAAAAGAACTCCCGCAAGAACGGCTGCGAAGAAGGCTACGAAGAAGGTCGCCACCAGAAAGGCTGCAAAGAAGACGCCACGAAAGGCGAGCGCCAAGACAGCGGCGAAGAAGCCCGCCGCCCGCAAGACGTCCGCCGCCAAGGTCGCGAAGGTCGCCAAGAAGCCGGCCAAATCGACGCGAAAGACTGTCGCGAAGAAGGCGGTGCGCAAGTCCCCGGTGAAATCGGCGGCACGCAAGACCGCGTCCCCGGGCGCCCGAAAGCCTGCCAAGGCTGCGACCCGGTCGACCGCGCGCAAGGCTGCCACGACCAAGCGCAGTACCGCCCGCAAGCGCGGGATCACGCCCGAGCAGGCATTGGAAAACACACGCAAGCTGCTCGAAGCCAAGCACGCCCATGACCGCGAGCCGCAGCCGTGGCAGCAACTGGGTGGCCAGGGCGCGCCGACGCCGGAGGCCGGGTTCCAGTCCGGCGACGCGGCCGGCAAGGCCGAGGAACTGCACGCCGCCGAAAGCCGGATGCAGGCGATCCAGGGCAGCATCGGGACGCAGGGGCGGCACAACCAGGGCAAGCGCGACAACCGCTGACCCCCGCACTCCCATTTCCACCACAGCGAGGCCGTCGCCCCCACGGGGGGCGGCCTTCAGGAGACTTGCATGGGTGACCAGGACCCGCCGATCCACCACGACCCGGATGTCTACCGGTTCGCCACCACGGTTGATGGCGAGCGCGCCTACATCGACTACCGCCTCGAAGACGGCGTGATGACGCTGACCCACACCTGGGTGCCCGAGGCGATCGGTGGCCGCGGCATCGCCGGGCGGCTTGTCCGGCACGCGTTGGAGTACGCCCGCGCCGAGGGCCTGCGCGTGCACCCGGCCTGCTCGTATGCCGACGCCTGGATGCGGCGCCATCCGGAGGTCGAGGACCTGAGGGCGGCCTAGCCGCCCCGGTCCGCCAGCAGGCGCGCGACGGCCGCGCGGACCCTCGCGCGCATCGGTCTGGACGGCGACAGGCGTCGGTGCACTGCGTAGAATCCCGCAATGTCCAGCCACGCCACTGCCTTCGACGCCCTTCCCATCCAGGTCTGGACGGCGCGCCCGGACGGGACGCTGGATTACGTCAACCACGCCGTCACCGACTACTTCTGCGTTACCGCGGCCAGCGTCCTGGCGCACGGCTGGAAGAACCTGTGCCACCCCCATGACCTGATCGAGGCCGTGCAGCGCTGGGCATCGGCGCTGCAGACCGGCGAGCCCTACGAGGTCGAGTTCCGGCTGCTGCGGGGCACGGACCGCCAGTACCGGTGGCATGTGGCCAGGGCGTTCCCGGTGCGCGACGGACACGGCGCGGTTACCGGTTGGGTCGGGACCAACACCGACGTGGATTTCATCAAGCGCGCGCAGGAGCAGGGGCAGGCCACGGCGGCCCGGGCGCAGATGGCGCGTGAGCGCTTCCGGCTGCTGCTCTCGCAGGCGCCGGTGGCGATCACCGTTACCGAGGGCCCGGAACACCGGGTCGAACTGAGCAACTGGCGCGCGCGGCAGATCGTTGGCGGGCGCAATGTCGAGGGCCTGACGCTGGCCGAAGCCTTTCCGCACCTGGCCGGCCACGAGGCCCTGGCACGGCTCGACCAGGCGTACCGGACCGGCGAGCGGTTCGAGGACCGCGAACTCGCGGTCGAGCTGGATCGCGACGGCGATGGCGTGCTGGAGCCGTGCTGGTTCGACACCACGGTGGAACCGCTGCGCGATGCCGGCGGCGCCGTCAGCGGGTTGATGCTCGTCAGCGTCGAGCTCACCGCCACCGTGTTGGCGCGCCGCGAGGTCGAGCGGCTGCTGGCCGAGCGCGCCGCGGTGCTGGAAAACCTGCCCGACGGCGTGATCATCACCGACGCTGCCGGCCGCATCACCTTCGTCAACCGCCGCGCCGAAGCGCTGCACGGCTGCGCGCTGCTGGACGTCCCGCCCGAGCACTACGCGGATGCGTACAGCCTCTACACCGAATCCGGCGAGCCGCACCCCTTCGAGGAGCTGCCGCTTGCACGCGCGATCCTGCGCGACGAAGTCGTGAGCGGTGGGCGCTGGCGCATCCGCCGCAGCGACGGCAGCGAAGTGCTGGCCCAGGGCGATGCGCAGCCATTGTGGTCGGCCGACGGCCACAAGATCGGTGCGGTCGTGGTGATGCGCGACGTCACCCCCTGACCGCCAGGCCTCACACGACATGCGACTGAACAAATACATCAGCGATACCGGCGCCTGCTCGCGCCGCGAAGCCGACCGCCTGATCGCCGAGGGCCGCGTCACCATCAACGGGTTGCGCGGCCGCGTCGGCAGCGAGGTGGGCGAGGGCGACACGGTCCTGGTCGATGGCCAGCCGCTGCGCACGCGTACGGCGGCCAAGGGCAAGCGCCGCCATGTCTACATCGCGCTCAACAAGCCGGTCGGCGTGGTGTGCACCACCGAGTCGGGCGTCAAGGACAACATCGTCGACTTCGTCGGCCACGAGCAGCGCATCTTCCCGATCGGGCGCCTGGACAAGGACTCCGAAGGGCTGATCCTCATGACCAGCAACGGCGACATCGTCAACGACATCCTGCGCGCCGAGAACAAGCTTGAGAAGGAATACCTGGTCGGCCTCAACCATGCCGTGACCGACGAGTTCCTGCGTGGCATGGCGCGCGGTGTACCGGTGCACGGGCAGATGACGCTGCCGTGCAAGACCGGCCGGCTGGGCAAGTTCGGGTTCCGCATCGTGCTGGTGCAGGGGCTCAACCGGCAGATCCGGCTGATGGCCCAGCACTTCGGCCACCGGGTCAAGCGCCTGGTCCGCGTGCGCATCGGCAACGTCAAGCTGGCGCACCTCAAGACCGGCCAGTGGCGCAACCTGACCGACGCGGAGCTGCAGCGCCTGTTGCCGGGCCGCACCGACTGGTAAGCCGCGTTCCTGCATTCGCGCCCGGCATCGCCGCGTGCCGCCGCCCGCTGCCTGCGTAGATCACAGCGTCACATCGTCGCCCCTATCGTCGCGGGCAGCCACAAGGAATTGCAGTCGATGACCCGCCCCACGACCTGGACCCTGCCGCCCGTGCTGGCGCTTTCGCTCGCCCTGGCCGCCTGCACCCGAGAGCCCGAACCGGTGGACCCGGCGGCCACCGCGCAGACGCCGACCACCAGCCAGCCGGCCGCCCCCGTCGAGCCGGTCGAACTGGAGGACGTGGTCGAAACGACCTCGGACTACATCATCGGGATCAGCTATCCGCCCGGGATCGAGCAATACCCGGGGCTGGCGGCCGAACTCAAGCGCTACGCCGACAATGCGCGCGCCGAGCTGATCGATGCGGTCGAGGAGCGCGGCGACGAACCGGGCGCGGGGCTGTATGACCTGTCACTGGCGTTCACGGAAGTGCTCGACTCGCCGGGGCTGGTCGCGGTCGCGGGCGACGGCAGCATGTACACCGGCGGGGCGCACGCCGCGCCGCTGCTGGCTCGTTTCGTGTGGCTGCCCCAGCAGCAGCGCATGCTCCGCGCGCAGGACCTGATCCCCACGCAGGAGGGCTGGGCCGCGGTGTCCGGCCACGTGCGCGAGCAGCTGCACACGGCACTGTCGCAGCGCATCGATGCCGACAAGCTGCCTCCCGAGCAGCGTGCCGAAGTGGTGCGAACCGCCGGCGGCATGATCGACGAGGGCACCGGGGCCGAGGCGGACAACTTCGCGCAGTTCGAGCCCATCGCGCGTCCCGACGGCACGCTGAGCGGGCTGCGATTCGTGTTTCCCCCGTACCAGGTCGGGCCGTATTCGGACGGCACGCAGAGCGTGCAGGTGTCGTCTTCGGTGCTGCTGCCGCACTTGGCCAGCGAGTACCGGCCGCTGTTCGCCGGCAGCTGACGACACCTCGGTCGCCATGGCCACCGCGCTGGTCTGGTTCCGCAACGATCTGCGGCTGGCCGACAACCCGGCCCTCCAGGCCGCGCTCGACGGCGGCTATACGCCGATCCCGGTCTACATCCACGCGCCGTCCGAGCACGGCGACTGGGCACCGGGTGCTGCGTCCAATGCCTGGCTGCACCGGTCACTCGACGCGCTGTCGAACGCACTTGGTGAGCGCGGCAGCCGCCTGCGCCTGTTCGTCGGCCCCAGCCTGGACACCCTGCAGACGCTGATCGCCGCCACGGGTGCGGAAGCGGTGTTCTGGAACCGGCGCTACGAGCCCGCGCTCGAGCAGCGCGACACCCGCATCAAAAAGGCGCTGCGGCAGCAGGGGCTGCACGCGGAGAGTTTCAACAGCGCGCTGCTGTTCGAACCGTGGACGGTAGCGACGAAACAGGGCACGCCGTTCCGCGTGTTCACGCCGTTCTGGAAGGCCGCCCTGGCGCAGTGGCGTATTCCCGCGTGCGAACCCGCGCCGTCCTCGTTGCCCTTCATTGACGCGGGGCCGGCCGGGGTGTCACTGGATGCCCTGAAGCTGGCCCCCGCGCCGGACTGGGACCGGGCCTTCTGGACGCACTGGCAGCCGGGCGAGGCCGGCGCGGCGGACGCCTTGGAAGCCTTCGTCGAGGGCGCGTTGCATGCGTATGCGGACGACCGCGACCGGCCCGACCGGATCGGCACGTCACGGCTGTCGCCGCACCTGCACTTCGGCGAGATCGCGCCATGGCGCGTGGTGCATGCGCTCGAAGAAGCGCGCCGCGCCGGCACGGCCGCGCACATCGACACCGCGATCAAGGAGCTGGGCTGGCGCGAGTTCGCCCACCACCTGCTGCACCACTTCCCGGAAACGCCGGCATCGAACTTCAACCCGCGCTTCGACGGCTTCGACTGGACGCCGCCCTCGCGTGCGGACCTGGATGCATGGCGCGACGGGCGCACCGGGGTGCCCATCGTCGATGCCGGCCTGCGCGAGCTGTGGGCGACCGGCTGGATGCACAACCGCGTGCGGATGATCGTCGGCAGCTATCTCACCAAGCACATGCGCGTGCACTGGCGCCACGGGGCCGAGTGGTTCTGGGACACCCTGGTTGATGCCGATCTGGCCAGCAACACGCTGGGCTGGCAGTGGGTCGCCGGCACGGGCGCCGATGCCGCGCCGTATTTCCGCGTATTCAACCCGGTCACGCAGGCGGAAAAGTTCGACCCCGACGGCGCGTACATCGCCCGCTGGGTGCCCGAGCTGGCGGCGCTTCCCGTGCCGGCGCGCTCCGCGCCGTGGCGGTTCCCGGAGTTGCTGCGCGAGTGCGCGCCCGACTACCCGACGCACCCCATCGTGGATCTGGCAAAGGGACGTGATGCGGCGCTGGAGGCCTACCGCCGGCAACGCGAGCGCGCGCCGGCCACCAGCTGAGGTCGCCACGCATCCGTGCCCCGGCCCGGGCACGGCGTGCTTTCCGGACGGATGCTGAACGCGCCTCGGCGCCGTCACCCATCAAAGACGAAGCCGACCCTAAGGTGTGCGTCGCATTCAGGCCCACAGCACACCAAAGGACCTCCCCTATGAAGACCCAGACCAAGCTCGCCCTCGCCGCTGCCGCGATGGCCACCGCCCTTGCCGGTTGCGCCACCACCGGTGGTGGCTACTACGGCGGCCAGCCGGAGCAGTACCCGCCGCAGGAACAGGACGGCATGAACCGCACGCAGAGGGGCGCCTTGATCGGCGCCGCGGTCGGCGCCGTCGCCGGCCTGCTGAGTGGCGACGACGCCACCGAGCGCCGCCAGCGTGCACTGGTCGGTGCCGGCGTTGGCGGCCTTGCCGGCGGCGCCATCGGCAACTACCAGGACCGCCAGGAGCGCGCGCTGCGCGAGCGCATGCAGGGCACCGGTGTCGAGGTTGTCCGCCAGGGCGACAACATCACCCTGAACATGCCGAGCAACATTACCTTCGGTTTCGACCAGTCCAGCCTGCAGCCGCAGTTCTACCCGGTGCTGGACAACGTCGCCGCCACGCTCAACGAGTACAACCAGACCATCGTCGAAGTGGCCGGCCATACCGACAGCCAGGGTACCGACGAGTACAACCAGGGCCTGTCGGAGCGCCGCGCCGCGACCGTGGCCGGCTACCTCAACGGCAAGGGCGTGATGCGTGACCGCATGATCACCGTCGGCGCCGGCGAGAGCCGTCCGATCGCCAGCAACGACAACGAGGCGGGCCGTGCCGCGAACCGTCGCGTCGAGATCACCCTGGTGCCGCTGCGTTCGTAACGGCTGACTGGGAAGAAGAAAAAGGGTCGCCTCCGGGCGGCCCTTTTTTTGCGTCGGGGGAGCGGCCATCGTGCGGGTCAGCGTTCGCGGTCGTCACCGTGCCTGCGGTGCAGCCGCCGTTCGGCCACGCGCAGCATGGACAGCACGACCAGCGTCAGCATCGTCGCCGCCAGTGCGGCGACGTGCAGGCCGAACCCGACCGTCACGCCGATCACGGCGACCATCAGGAGCGACGCGGCGGTGGTGATTCCGGCGATGGCGCCGTTGCCGCGCCGGGCGAAGATGGTTCCTGCACCGATGAAGGCCACGCCCGCGATCACCGCCTCCACCAGGCGCAGCGGGTCGACCTGGAGCAGGTCGCCGATGTCCTGGTGTGCTTCCAGCACCAGTCGCTCCATTCCCACCAGCAGGGCGGCGGCGCCCGCCACCAGCATGTGCGTGCGGAATCCTGCCGGCCGGTCCCTGAGTTCGCGTTCGAAGCCGATCACGCCGCCCAGGGCCATGGCATAACCGACGCCGGCGACGATCCAGAGTTGCTCCATCCAGTCCATGTGCGTTTCCTGGCGTGCGGGGTGGGGAGCGATCAGCGCGCGAGTCGATCGAACCCGAACAGGGCCTGCAGGGGATGCGAACGGCGTTCGATCCGGGCGCGCAGCAGGCCCGCGCCGATCATGGAATAGGTGATGCCATTGCCGCCATAGGCCATGGCGAAGTGCACGCGGTTGCCGTGCTGCGGATGCGGGCCGAAGAACGGCAGGCCGTCGGTGGTCTCGGCAAAGGTGCCGGCCCACGCGAACGCCGGCTCCAGCTCCATGCCGGGGAACGCCTTGGCGACGCGCTTGACCAGTGTGCGCGCCTTCTTGTCGACCCGCCCGTCGCGGCGCTTGGGGATGTCGACACTGTCGTCCTCTCCACCTACCAGCAGGCGTCCATCGCCGGTGCTGCGCAGGTAGAGGTAGGGCCGCGCCGACTCCCACACCATCGTCCCCGCCAGAGCCTTCAGCCACTCGGGCTCGACCGGGTCGGTGATGAAGGCGTAGCTGCTGCGGTTGCGCGCCACGCGGGGCTTGAGCCAGTGCTGGGAGGCATACCCCGCCGCGGCCACCACGTGCCCCGCGCGGATGGTCGCGCCATCGCCGGTGTGCAGGGTGACGCTGCGCTGCGTGGCTTCGATCCGCTCGACGCAGGTGCGGTCGTACACGCCGGTGCCGCCGCGCTGCAGGCGCGCCATCAGACGGTAGGCCATGCGGTACGGGTCCAGCCGCGCGGCGAGGTGGCTGAGGATCGCACCGGGCGCGTCGATGCCGTAGTCCTGGCGCAGGGCATCACCGTCGATCCACTCCACGTCCAGCCCGTGGCGGCGACGCATCTCCAGCTCGGCCTGGAGCGTGGCCACGTGCCGGCGCTTGCTGGCGTAGTACAGGCTGTCCATCAGGCCGAAGTCGACGTCCCGCAGGCCGCGCGCGATGTCGCGCAGCATCGGGATGGCGTCGGCGCACGCGAGGTAGGCCATTGCGGCATCCTCCTCGCCGTACTGCCGCGCCAGGTCGACCAGGTGGGTGTCGATTTCGTACTGCAGCAGCGCGGTGCTGGCGGCCGAGCTGCCCCAGCCGATGTCGCGCTGTTCCAGCACCGCCACGTCGTGCCCGTGTTCGGCCAGCTCGTTGGCGATCAACGCCGCAGTGATGCCGCCGCCGATGATGGCGACATCGCAACGCAGGTCGGCCTCCAGCCGGGGGAAGGCGTGCATCAGGCCGTTCTTGATCGCCCAGTAGGGGTAGCCGCTCTTGAGGTCCATGGCGCATACGGTCGGGCAGGGTGCTCAGGCTGCAATGCGGGGCGTTGGACCGCGGTGAGGACGCCTGCCTTTGCGGGCCGCTGACAGCCCGCTGCGTACCGTGCCCCGATGGCCGACGATCACCTGGAGAACGACCTCATAGTGCTGCGTCGCGAGGGCCTGTACTGCCCCGCGGGCGACTTCTTCATCGACCCGTGGCGCCCGGTGGCGCGCGCGGTGATCACCCACGGCCACGGCGACCATGCGCGCGGCGGCATGGGCCAGTATCACACCACGCGCGAGGGGCTGCCCATCCTGCAATGGCGGCTGGGCGAGCAGGCCTACCACCTGCACGACTACGGCGAGGCCTTCCAGTTGGGGGATGCGCGCGTGTCGCTGCATTCGGCGGGGCACGTGCTGGGCTCGGCGCAGGTGCGGATCGAGGTCGACGGACGCGTGTGGGTGGCGTCGGGCGACTACAAGCGACAGCCGGACCCTACGTGCGCGCCGTTCGAGGTCGTGCCCTGCGACGTCTTCATCACCGAGGCGACGTTCGGGCTGCCGGTCTACCGCTGGCCGGACACCACGGAGGTCGCACGCGAGATCGTCGCCTGGCGCGACCAGTGCGCCGCGCGCGGGGAAGCGGCCGTCCTGCTGTGCTATGCCCTTGGCAAGGCGCAGCGGTTGCTGGCCGAGCTGGGCCGCGTGACCGACCAGCCGGCCTGGCTGCACGGCGCGGTGGCCACCGGCGTGGAGGTGTATCGCCAGGCCGGCATCGACATGTTGCCCACGCACCCGGTGAGCGAGGCCGACAAGGGCAGCGAGTTCGCCGGCCGCCTGGTGCTGGCGCCGCCTTCGGCGGCCGGCAGCCCGTGGATGAAGCGGTTCCGCAAGTCGCAGGTCGGCTTCGCGTCG
>MIDV01000122.1:21850-24033 GCA_001830245.1 Lysobacterales bacterium RIFOXYA1_FULL_69_10
GATGCGCACCATCCGCGAGACCGGCGCGCGCCGCGTGATCGCCACCCATGGCAACACCGACGCCATCATCCGCGCGCTCAACGAGGACGGCATCCCCGCCGAGGCCTTCCGCACCGACTACGGGGACGAGTCGTGAAGCGCTTCGCCGCCCTCTACCGTGAACTGGGCGAAGCCACCGGCACGCTCGACAAACGCGCCGCGCTGGTCGCCTATTTCGGCGACGCGCCGTCGGCGGACGCGGCCTGGGCGCTGTGGCTGCTGTCGGGCGGCAAGTTGCGGCGCATCGCCGGCAGCGGCGAGCTGCGGCAATGGATCGTGGAGGCCAGTGGCCATCCTGCATGGCTGGTGGAGGAGAGCTACCACCACGTCGGCGACCTGGCCGAAACCGCCACGTTGCTGCTGGACGATCCGGTGGAACAGGACGACCGGCCATTGCACCACTGGATCGAGAACACCTTGCTGCCGGTGGCCGCAGGCTCACCCGAGGCGCGACGCGAGGCGGTGCTGTCAGGCTGGCGGGTGCTCGGCTTCGACGAGCGCCTCGCGTTCAACAAGCTGCTGACGGGCGCGCTGCGCATCGGTGTGTCCCAGCGCACCGTGCAGCAGGCGCTGGCGGAGATGTCGGGCGTCGACATCGCCCGGATCGCGCAGCGGATGCTGGGCGAGTGGCGGCCGTCGCCGGGGTTCCTCGGGCAGCTTCTGTCACCCGAAGAGCTGCCTGGCGACCGCCAGCAGCCATACCCGTTTTTCCTCGCCTCGCCGCTGGAGCAGGACGCCGCCGCGCTCGGCGCGATCGAAGACTGGCTGCTGGAGTGGAAGTGGGACGGCATCCGCCTGCAGCTGATCCGGCGCGATGGTGAGGTGGCGCTGTGGTCGCGCGGCGAGGAGCGCCTCGACGGGCGCTTCCCGGAGATCGAAGAAGCAGCGGCGACCTTGCCGTCGGACTGCGTGATCGACGGTGAGCTCCTGGCCTGGCACGGCGAGGCCGACCAGCCGCAGCCCTTTACCGCGCTGCAGACGCGTATCCAGCGCCGCAAGCCCGGGCCCAAGACCCTGGCGTCGACGCCGGTCCGGGTGCTGGCATACGACCTGCTGGAACACGCCGGCGAGGACTGGCGCGAGCGTCCGCTGGCGGAACGCCGGGCGCGCCTGGCCGAGGTGTTGGCGGTTCACGCCGACGCGCGCATCGCGTTGTCGCCGCAGGTGGAAGCGGGTGGCTGGGACGAAGCGGCACGGCTGCGCGACAAAGCGCGCGAGCGTGGGGTGGAAGGACTGATGCTCAAGCGCGCCGGGTCCACCTACCAGGCCGGCCGCCGCCGTGGCGACTGGTGGAAGTGGAAGGTCGACCCGCTGACCATCGATGCCGTGCTGATCTATGCGCAGGCCGGCCATGGGCGACGCAGCAACCTGTACACCGATTACACCTTCGGGCTGTGGGACGGCGACGCGCTGGTGCCGGTGGCCAAGGCGTACTCGGGGCTGGACGACAAGGAGATCGGCAAGCTCGATCGCTGGATCCGCAGCCACACGCTGGAGCGCTTCGGCCCGGTGCGCTCGGTGCAGGCGGTGCACGTGTTCGAGCTGGGATTCGAGGCGGTGAACCGCTCCACGCGGCACAAGTCGGGGATCGCGGTGCGATTCCCGCGCATCCTGCGCTGGCGCCATGACAAGCCCGCGGCCGAGGCCGACCGGCTCGATACGCTGAAGGCGCTGGCGCGATGACAGCGCCCTTGAAAGGCGCGCCGTCCAGGCGCGCGCTGGCGGCGGCGCGCAAGCGGCTCGGCGACTGGTTCACGGAACGCGGGTGGAAGCCGTTGCCGTTCCAACGCCGCATGTGGGGGCTGTACCTCGACGGCGGCTCCGGCCTGCTGCACACGCCGACCGGAAGCGGCAAGACGCTGGCCGCGTTCGGCGGGCCGTTGATCGAGGCATTGGCCCTGAATCTTCCGGCCGGGTCCGTCGCGCGGCGCACAGAAGACACGTTGGAAACTCGGACCACTCCATCGTCATTCCCGCGAAGGCGGGAATCCATGGACGTTGTTGTTGACGGATCCACGTCAATGGATTCTCGCCTCCGCGGGAATGATGGGCAAACGCACGCGAGTGCAATTTCCTTGGCTTCAACCAAGTCTCGCCGTACATCGCCCAACGCCTCCCTCAAGGTGCTGTGGATCACGCCGCTG
>MIDV01000123.1 GCA_001830245.1 Lysobacterales bacterium RIFOXYA1_FULL_69_10
CGCGCTGGCGCTGGCCTTCGCCTGGACCGCGGGTTGGCTGTCGCCGCAACGCCTGACGCCGGCCCGGCTGACCGACGCCATCGAAGGCACGTCGCCGGAACCCTTCCCGGGGTTCCGGCGCGCGCATGCGAAAGGCGTCTGCGTGGCCGGTTACTTCGAAGGGCGTACCGAAGCCGCGGCGCTGTCGAAGGCGCGCGTGCTGGCACCGGTGCGCTCGCCGTTGCTGGGCCGCATGTCGATCGGGGGTGGCTCGCCGTACGGCCTGGATGCGCAGGCACGCGTACGCAGCATGGCGCTGCTGCTGCGCGGGGACGACGGCCAGGAGTGGCGCATGGCGATGAACAGCTTTCCGTTCTTTGCCGTGCGGTCGATCGAGGCCTTCCATGCGCAGGCGCTGGCGGGTGCGCCCGATCCCGCGACCGGCAAGCCCGACCCCGCACGGCTGGCAGCGTTTGCCCAGGCGCATCCGGAGTCGAAGGCATTTGCCGAATGGGCGCGCAGCGCGCCGTGGTCGGACAGCTTTGCCAACACGCAATACAATGGCATCCACGCGTTCCGCTTCGAGGATGCCGACGGCGGCAGCCGCATGGTGCGCTGGTCGATGCGGACGCAGACGCCGTTCGTGGAGCTGACGCCGGCCCAGCGTGAATCCGCCGATCCCGATTACCTGGAGACCGAACTGCAGGCGCGTCTTGCCGAAGGTCCCCTGCGCTGGGACATGGTCGTCACCATCGCCGGCCCGGGCGACGACAGCCGCGATCCGTCGACGCCGTGGCCCGACGAGCGCGACCAGGTGGTGGTGGGCACGGTCGTGATCGAACGCGCCGAGCCACAGGCCACCGGCGCGTGCCGCGACACCAATTTCGACCCCACCGTGGTGCCGCCCGGCGTGTCGCTGTCGGACGACCCCATCCTTGCGGCACGCGCGGCGGTGTATGCGCAGTCGTTCGACCGCCGCCAGCGCGAGCGTGCACTGGGCCTCGCGCCCCGGCCTGCCTCCGCCCCCGCGAGGGAGAACGCCCCATGAGCCGCCCGGCACATTTCAACGCCACCGCGCGCCTGCTGCACTGGGGCATGGCCGCCATGGTGCTGGGGATGCTGTTCGTCGGCGTGGCCATGGTCTCGTCCATGACCCTGCGACCGATGCTGTTGTCGCTGCATCGGCCGCTGGGCGTGGCAATTCTGTTGCTGGCGGTGGTGCGCCTGGCCAACCGGTTACGCCATCCGCCGCCACCGCTGCCGGCGGACCTGCCCCGGATCCAGGCCATTGCCGCGCACGTCTCGCACTGGCTGCTGTACGCGCTGCTTTTCGCCATGCCGCTGGTGGGCTGGGCGATGGTGTCGGCCGCCGGCAACCCGGTCGTGCTGTGGCCGGGCGCCACGCTGCCGGCGATCGCGCCGCAGGACCCGGCCATCTACAGCCTGCTGCGCGGCGCGCACACCTGGCTGGCGCGCGTGCTGTTCGCGCTGGTGCTGCTGCACGTCGCCGCCGCTCTGTTCCACGCATGGGTGCGAAGGGATGGCGTGTTCGAGGCCATGGCCCGCGGGGCGCCACCGGTGCCCGACCGAACGAGGTAACCCGAGGGGGCGGGTTCACTTCCTGGGAGGCCGTTACAAGGCCTGCCTGATCGACAGCGCCGACACATGTTGCGCCGCGTGCGCTACATCGACGCCATCCACGTGCGCCCGGATCACCGATGACCCCACGGCCTTCCACGGCCCACCGGCCGGGCCGCGATCCATCGGTTGGACGTGGACCCGACTTCGTTTTCAGATCCGGCTCGGGTGCACTGCTTGCCGCCTCCAATCGACGACCGGGCTCGTATCCATTGCCAGCGCAAATGGCGCTTGCCGTTGCTCCGGAGGCACCTCCATGGCCCGATCCATCGTCCTTGCCCTCGGCAGCCTGCTGCTGGCCTCGTGTGCGACCTTCCCCCGGCCGGGCGACGCGCCGCCGCCGGACGGGCCCTCGGCGCAGGCCATCTTCGACCGGAGCCTGGAGGCGCACGGCGGTGACCTGCGACGGCACGCGGGCGACATCAACCTGTCGACCGACGGCCGCTGGTACCGGCTGATCCAGCGCATACAACCCGTGGTGACCGACACGGGCTTCCGCGTGAAGTCGGAGGAGCGCTACCGCCCGGCGGACGGCCTGTACGCCGTGCGCCACACCGGGCCGGATGGCACCAAGCACGTCGTACGCACGCCCGACGACCTGCGCGTGGCCTACAACGGCACCACCACGCAGGACGAAGTCACGCTGGCCGCCACGGCCATGACCAACGATGCCTTTCGCATGTTCCACTTCGGGCCCAGCTTTTTCCTCGGCCGCACCACCGCCCTGGAACGGTTGCCCGATGCGCGCGAGCGCGGCCGGCGCTACCACCGCCTGCTGGCCACGCTGCAGCCGGGCTTCGGCCGCGCCGCGCGCGACCAGGCGGTGCTCTGGATCGATGCCGACAACGCGCGGCTGTATCGCATCCACCAGACCCTGGAAGGGTTCCCTTCCACTCGCGGCGCGCATGTCGACACCACCTTCCTCGCCTACACGCGCGCGGGGCCGTACCTGTTCCCCGTCCAGTTCCTGGAACGCGTGCGCGGACCGCTGCGCATCAAGGCGCACGAATGGCACGTCACGGGCCTGGACCTTGACCGCGGCTGGTCCGCCGCCGACGTGACCGACCCTGCCGGCTTCACCGGCCCGGCCGCTGCCCCGGCCGCGCCCCGCCTGCAGGGAGATGACTGACATGGGCGTCCCTTCATCGGCCGGGACCCTGCGCGGGCACGCGCCCTCGCCCATCGCGCGGGGCCTCGGTCTCACCGGCACGGCCCCCTTTCTCGCCTGCGCGATCGCGCTGTGGACGGTGCCACCTGAGCTGTGCATGCACGTGGCCGGCGCGCTGGCCGCGTACGGCGCCACCATCGTGTCGTTCCTGGGTGGCCTGCACTGGGGCCTTGCCGCGCGGGGCAACGGCGCCGGCGCGCAATACGCCTGGGGCGTGCTCCCGAGTCTGCTGGCCTGGGGTGCGCTGCTGCTGCCCGACCGCCCCGGCCTGTACGTGCTGGCGGCGGGCCTGGTCGCGTGCTACCTCGTCGACCGCCGTGTCCTGCGCGCGCAGGGGCTGGGTGGCTGGATGCCGCTGCGCGCCCTGCTCACCGCCATCGCGGCCGGCAGCTGCCTGGTGGGCGCGCTGGCGGTGTGACCGCGCAGGGAATGCGGGTGCCCCTCACCCCGTGCGCAATCCGAACGCCTCCCGCATCCGCTCCCGGTAGGACGGCCCGGTCGCCAGGCGCAGCCCCGACGCCAACCGCGCCACGTACTGCCCGGACACCAGCGTCTCGATCTCGGTCACTGCCGCGATGCGCACGATCCTTGACCGGTGGATGCGCACGAACTGCCCGGGATCGAGTTGCGCCTCCATCGCTGCCATGGTCTCCCGCAGCACCAGGTGCTCGGCACCGACATGGAGCTCGACGTAGTTCAACTGCGCCACTACGCAATCGATCGACTGCACCGGCACCATCCTGAGCCGATGGCCGACCGGCACCGGCAGGCGTTCGAGGTAGCGCCGGACCGCGTCGCCCGCATCACGCTGCAGGCTGCTTCGCACCCTTTCCAGCGCGCGCCGCAATCGTTCACGCGAATAGGGCTTGAGCAGGTAGTCCACCGCCCCGGTCTCGAAGGCATCCACCGCGTGCTCGGCGAACGCGGTCACGAACACCACGCGCGGGCGCCAGACCGTCGACGCAAGGTGCAGCGCCCCGAAGCCGTCCACCCGCGGCATCTGGATATCGAGGAACACCACGTCCGGCTTCAGCGTCGAAATCGCCTCGGCCGCCGACTCGCCGGTGGCGCACTCGCCCAGCACGTGCACGCCGTGTTCCGCGCCGAGCATTCGCCGCAGGCGCGCACGTGCCATGGGTTCGTCGTCCACCACCAGCACGCGGAGTGGCGCTTCAGCCATCGCGCGCGCCCGATACGTACGGCAGGGACACGCGCACCCGGGTGCCCCCACCCGGCAACACCTCGACGTTAAGCGAGTGCGCATCGCCGTACAGGCACTCCAGCCGCGCGCGGGTGTTGGACAGGCCCATGCCGAAACCGGGCTTCGACGGTGTGCCCGCACCATCGTCAAGCACCTCCAGCACCAGCCGTCCGTCCTCGCGCCGTGCGCGCACCTCGACCACGCTGGGGGCCGCGCGATGCGACACCGCATGCGCGATCGCATTCTCGACCAGCGGCTGCAGCATCAAGCGCGGCACCCAGGCATCGCGCAGCTCCGGGTCGATGTCGTGGCGGAAGCGCAGCCGCTCGCCCAGGCGAACCTGCTCGATGCCGACATAGCAGTCGACGACGTCCAGTTCCTCGTCGAGCGTCGTGTGCTGCCGGCGACCCGATTCCAGGCTCTGGCGCAGCAGCCCTCCGAGCTGCACCAGCATGCGGTCGGCGGCGTCGGCGTCGTGGTGAACCATCTCGGCGATCGAGTTGAGCGCGTTGAACAGGAAGTGCGGGTTGAGCTGCGCGGACAGCGCGTCGAGCCGCGCCTGCGTCAGCCGTTCCTGAAGCTCGACGGC
>MIDV01000124.1 GCA_001830245.1 Lysobacterales bacterium RIFOXYA1_FULL_69_10
CCAGTGGTCGGGCACCAGCTGGAACTGCCGCCGCAGCTGCGCGCGCTCGCCGGCATCGGCCTCGCTGCGGTCGCTGCGGCCCATCGCCCGCGCCACATCGTCGGGCAGCGCCTGCCCGACCAGGCGGGTGCGCGCGGGCAGCAGCAGCGTGGCCTGGGCCATCGATTCAGTCGGTGTAGGAAACGCTGACGATTTCGTACTCGCGCTGGCCGGCTGGCGCATCGATGGTGACCGAATCGCCTTCGTGCTTGCCGATCAGGGCGCGGGCCAGCGGCGAGGAGATCGCGATCAGGCCCAGTTTGATGTCCGCCTCCAGGTCGCCGACGATCTGGTAGCGCTTCTCTTCGTCCGTATCCACGTCGGCCAGCACCACCTTGGCGCCGAACACGATGCGCGAGCCGGCGTTGAGCTTGCTGACATCGATGATCTCCGAATGCGAGAGCTCGCTCTCCAGCTGCTTGATGCGGCCTTCGATGAAACCCTGCTGCTCGCGCGCGGCGTGGTACTCGGCGTTCTCCTTGAGGTCGCCGTGCGCGCGCGCCTCGGCGATGGCGGTGATCACCTCCGGGCGCTTGACCGTCTTCAGAAGGTCCAGTTCCTGGCGCAGGCGCTGCGCGCCCTGCATGGTCAATGGGGCTCTCACCCTTGAAGCTCCTTGTGCAGTTCCTGCAATGCCAGCACCGGGCCCGTGCCGCGGTATTCCAGCGAATGCACCAGCGCCTTGGCGCCGGCAACGGTGGTTGAA
>MIDV01000125.1 GCA_001830245.1 Lysobacterales bacterium RIFOXYA1_FULL_69_10
TGCACGACGAACACTTCCTGCCGGCGGACGTTCTCCTGGATCTCCACCTGCACTTCGCCGTCGGAGAACCGGGACACCAGCGCCTTGCCGGGACGCACGCCCAGTTCGCGGCAGATGCTGTTGGCCAACGGCTTGTTGGCGTTGCCGGAGAACACAAGCAGGTTACGTTCGTCTTGCATGGGTCGTCTCGGCGGATGCGGCTGGACTGGATTGGCAGGGGCGGAAGGATTCGAACCTACGAATGCCGGGATCAAAACCCGGTGCCTTAACCACTTGGCGACGCCCCTAGGCGTGTTTCTCCGTTCCGCGGAACTGCGCCAGCGCGTCCAGCAGCGGCGAGCGCGCCGCGCCCTCCACCACCCAGGCACGCAGCCCGGCCGGCAGGAGCGCCAGCGCAGCCTCGGCGGCGGCCCGGTCGGCGAACTCCACGAAGCAGCCGCCGCCGGAACCGGTCAAGCGTGGCGTACCGACGCGCGAAAGGGCCTGGAAGACCGCCTCGATGGCAGGCTCCCGGCGACGCACGACCGGCTCGAACGCGTTGCCGAGCAGTGATCCCGAAACGAAGTCGGATATTTTCGCGGGTGCAGCATCACGCGTCAAATCGGGGGAGGCGAACAGCGCCGCGGTGGGCACGTGGACGCCCGGATCGACCAGCAGGTACCACGCCGGGGGCAGGGCCAGCGGGGTCAGGACCTCGCCTACCCCTTCCGCCCAGGCATTCTGGCCACGCACGAACACCGGAACGTCCGCGCCGAGCTGCAGCCCCAGCGCCACCAGCCGGTCCGGGCCCAGGCCGCAACCCCACAGGTGATCCAGCGCCACCAGCACCGTCGCGGCATCGGACGATCCGCCACCGAAGCCACCCCCGGCCGGAATGCGCTTTTCGATGGCAATATCTGCACCTTGGCTAGCTTTGCCGTCTTTTTGCAGAAGTTTGGCCGCCTTGACGACCAGGTC
>MIDV01000126.1:0-12467 GCA_001830245.1 Lysobacterales bacterium RIFOXYA1_FULL_69_10
ATGGTAGTGTGGCCTAAGCCATGCAAGAGTAGGTCATCGCTGGGCATTTACACCCAAGGCCGGTCCCCAAAAGGGACCGGCCTTGTTCTTCTGCGCGATGTAAAACTGCCGGTAAGTTCCGCCATCCCCTGCGGTGGTTTCCCCGGGGCCGCCGCACTGCTGCGTCCGATGGTTTACCAGGCCGCTATACCGCCGGATCCTTACTGCGCATCGCGGCTGAAGCCGCTCCTACATGGGCCGGTGACAGTCGGGGATTCGGCTCGCTCACGACCAAACAAAACGGCGCCACTGGGGCGCCGTTGATGTGTCCGACTATGGAGCTCGGCTACAGAAGGATGGGTGGCTCGCCACCCACAATGACAATGTCGGCTGGACGGCGCGCGAACAGCCCGACACTGACGACGCCCGGGATCTGGTTCAGCTCGGCCTCCAGGGCGATGGGGTCCACGATCGACAGTCCATGGATATCGAGGATGGCGTTGCCATTGTCGGTGACCACGCCGGTGCCGTCGGCCGCTTGGCGCCATACGGGCTGGCCGCCGGTCTTCGACACGATGTATCGGGCCACCAGGCTGCGTGCCATCGGGATGACTTCCACCGGCAGAGGGAAGCGGCCCAGCACGTCGACGCGCTTGGCCGGGTCGATGATGCAAACGAAGCGTTCGCTGGCCTCGGCGATGATCTTCTCCCGGGTGAGCGCGGCACCGCCGCCCTTGATCAGGCGCTTGTGCGGGTCGCACTCGTCCGCGCCGTCGACATAGAGCGACAGCGGCCCGGTGTCGTTGAGTTCCACGACCTCGATGCCGTGTCCGCGCAATCGCGCGGTGCTCTGCTCCGAGCTGGAAACCGCACCGCGGATCCGCTCCTTGATGCCGGCCAATGCGTCGATGAAGTAGGCGACGGTGGAACCCGTGCCGACGCCAACGATCATTCCGTCTTCGACATACTCGATGGCCTTTTCGCCGGCCAGGCGCTTGGCTTCAGACACGTGTAATTCCCGACAGCAGACTATTCGAGGGAGAGGAGGAACTTGTACTGGTCGGCCGACACCGGGAACACGGACAGGCGGCTGCCGCGCTTGATCAGCGCGAATTCCTCACCCAGCCGCTCGCCATGCTGCTTGATCTCTTCCAGCGGGATCGTTCGCGACAGCTTACGCTCGAACTTCACGTCGACCAGGAACCATCGCGGTTCCTCACGCGTCGCCTTGGGGTCGAAATAGTCGGACTTGCGGTCGAACTGCGTGTCGTCCGGATATGCCGTGCTCGCGACCGTCGCGGTGCCGGCGATACCGGGGACGCCGGTGTTGGAGTGGTAGAACAGCACGCCATCCCCCACCTGCATGCCATCACGCATGAAATTGCGCGCCTGGTAGTTGCGCACGCCATTCCAAGGCTCGGTGCCCACACGCTGCAGGTCGTCGATGGAGAAGGCGTCGGGTTCCGACTTCATCAGCCAGTAGCGTCGTCGGGCTCGGGTCATGGGCTTGGAGGGTGGCGCTCGCGGAAATCGTGGAAGTGCATGGGCGTACAGACCGCGTCCAGAGGCACGTCCCAGGATTCGGCCGCCAGCGCATCGACGTGCTGTTCGTCGAAGGCGGCGCCTACCAGCCAGGGCGGTGCAGGCTGCAAGCGCCTGAACGCGAAGCTGCGATCGTACCAGCCGCCCCCCATGCCAAGCCGGTGACCGGTGCTGTCGAAGCCCACCAGCGGCGCAATGACAAGCGCCATTGCCTCGGGTTCGAGCAGGGCTTCCGGCTCGACATCGGGCTCCGGAATGCCGAAACGGTTGGTGACAAGTGACTCACCGGGGCGCCAGGGCGCAAAGCGCAGGCGCCCGTCGTCGTGAAGCACCGGCAGGCAGTAGCGCCACTCGCCCGGCAGTTGCACCTGCCAGGCGTGCAGCGCGATCTCGCCATTGGTGGCCCAGTAGCCGGCGACGTATCCGGCCTCCGGCGCAAAGGGAAGTGCAAGCAGGCGATGCGCCAACGCTTCAGCAGCGCCGATGCGGGCGGGAACGGGGAGTGCGCGGCGCATGGCGACCAGGCGCTCACGCAGGACAGGCCGGTCAATCGGAGTGCCGTCGTGGTTCATTTTGCGTGGAGCATCCGAGTGCACCGCCGGAACGTCTGCCAGAAACGAAAACAGCGCAGGATCTGCGCTGTCGTGAGGGATGCGGTGCACGGACATGCCCATGTCACCGCGACCCGTAATAGAAAAGTCCTCCGCCGATGGCGATGCGCGCGAAACGACCTTGAACCCGGGGTTCAAGTGGGAACGCTAGGAGGCCTTCGGGCTTCCCGCTACGAGGCGGACTTGCACTCCAGGCTTCCGTCGCATCCCCGCGGTCGCAATTAAGGGACAAGGCGAATGTTTGCGCACGCCGTCGTCCACAGCAGAGGACGTGCGGGAAGTATAGCCCGAGGGACCGGATGCGAGTGGCCCGCTTGTCGGTGGTGGTCGGCCGGGATTCATTGCCGCCGGCGCGGCGGGACCGTCAACGCGCAGGTGCGTCGAACAGGTCGTCCAGACGGCGATTCAGGTCGCCCAGCGTGCGCGAGAGCTCCCGGTCGCGGCCGGAATTCTCGTCGCGCAGCTGCTGCAATTCGTGGGCGAAGTTCAGTGCGGCGAGCACCGCCACGCGGTCGAGCGCGGCCATGCGGTTGCTGCCACGGATCTCGCGCATCCGCGTGTCCAGCAGCTTGGCCGCCGCCAGCAGGCTGTCGCGTTCATCGGGCTCGCAGCCGACCGTGTACTCGCGATCGAGCAGCCGGATGCTGACCGGTGTCGACTTGCTCACGTGTGCTGCTCCAGCGCCTTCAGCCGCGCGATCATGGCTTCGACGCGGGCCCGCGCCTGCTCGTTCTTGGCCAGCAGTGCGGCGCGCTCGCCGGACAACTGCTCGTGCTGCTGGCGCAGGCTGCGGTTCTCCTCGCCGAGGCGGCGTACGCGGTCGGCCAGCGCTTCGATCCGCTGGGTCAGCGCCTGCAACTGGGCAACGGGGTCGGCGGGATGGGCAGGCTGCATCCGGGCACGATAGGCAGGGGCGGGGAGGCGGTCAAGGACCCCGCGGCGCGGGTCAGGACAGCGGGTCGGCCACCGTTACGGCCCGCGCCGTGGCGACCTGAGCCCCCGGCCACGTGCGCAGGAACGCCAGGCACGCCTGGGCATCCAGCGGGCGCGACAGCCAGTACCCCTGGATCTCGTCGCAGCCGTGCTCGCGCAGGAACTGCATCTGCGCTTCGCCTTCCACGCCCTCGGCCACCACGTTCAGGCCCAGCGAGTGCGCCATCGTGATGATGGTGCTGGTGATCGCTTCGTCGTCGGCGTCGTGGGTGAGGTCGTCGATGAACTCCTTGTCGATCTTCAGCGTCGTGATCGGGAGCCGCTTCAGGTAGGACAGCGACGAGTACCCGGTGCCGAAATCGTCGATGGCCAACCCGACGCCGATGCCGCGCAGGCGCTGCAGCAGGTCGGCGTTGTGCTGGGCGTTGGCCATGATCACGCTCTCGGTGAGCTCCAGCTCCAGGCACGCCGGCGGCAGTTGCGTTTCCGCCAGCACCCGCGCCACCACCTGCCGCAGGTCGCCGCGCAGCAGTTGCAGGGCCGAGACATTGACGGCGATGGCGAGGTCCTCCAGCCCGTGCGGTCGCCAGCGCGCCAGCGTCGAACACGCCTCGCGCAGTGCCCACTCGCCGATCTCCAGGATCAGGCCGGTTTCCTCGGCCAGCGGGATGAACTGCGACGGCGGGATCTCGCCGTACTCCGGGCTGGTCCAGCGCAGCAGCGCCTCCACGCCGGTGATGCGGCCATCGGCCAGGGACAGCTGCGGCTGGAACGCCAGGCGCAGCTCGCCGCGGTCCAGCACCTTGCGCAACGCGGCGCTGATGGTGGCGCGGCGGCGGATCTCGATGTCCATCGCCTCGGTGTACTGCATGTAGGTGCGGCGGCCGCCGGCCTTGGCCTGGTACATGGCGGTGTCGGCCTGCTTGAGCAGGTCGGTGGGCACCTGTGCGTGGTCCGGGTACAGGCTGATGCCGATCGACGGGGAGATCGCGATGTCGTGGCGCTCGTCCACGTCCAGCGGCGCCTCGAACGCCACGATGATGTTGCGCGCGACCTCCTCGGCCTGCTGCGCGTTGTCGAGATTCTCCAGCACCACGGTGAACTCGTCGCCGCCCAGGCGCGCCACGGTATGACGGTTGCCGACCGTCTCCTGCAGGCGTTGCGCCACGGCGCGCAGGATGCGGTCGCCTGCGGCATGGCCGAGCGAATCGTTGATGTCCTTGAAGCGGTCCAGGTCCAGGAACAGCACCGCGACCTTCTGGCTGTTGCGCCGGGCGCGGACGATGGCCCGCGACAGCCGCTCCGACAGCAGCGTGCGGTTGGGCAGGCTGGTGAGGGTGTCGTAGTTGGCCAGGTAGCGCAGCTCCTGCTCGGCGCGCTTCTGGTCGGTGATGTCGGTGAGCACGGCCACGTACTGCACGCGCGCGGTGCCGGTCGTCTCCTGCACCGCGCTGCACTGCAGCCAGCACAGGAACTCGCTGCCGTCTTTGCGCTGCTGCCAGATCTCGCCGGACCAGCGGCCGTTGCGGTGCATCTGCGCGCGCATCTGGTGGTAGAAGTCCGGGTCGTGCTGGCGGCTGTCGATCAGGCTGGTGGGTTTGCCGATCACGTCGACCGCGGTGTAGCCGGTCATGCGCTCGAACGCCGGGTTGACCGACACGAACGTGAAATCGCTGTCGAACACCGCCACCGCCTCGGCCATGCTGCGCAGCACTTCGCTGGACACGCGGCGGTCGCGCTCGGCGCTGCGGCTGGCGGTGATGTCGCGCGCGGTGCCGGCCACGCGCAGGGCATGGCCGTGGTCGTCGCGTTCGACCACGCGGCCACGCGCGCGGATCCAGTCCCAGCTCCCGGCGGGGTTGCGCACGCGGTGCTCGGACAGGAACAGCGCAGCGTGCCCGCGCAGGTGTTCGCGCAGGCGCTCGGTGACCTGCGGCAGGTCTTCCGGGTGGATCTCGTGGTCGGCGGCAACGCGGGCGCGCACGGTCAGTTCCGGGGTGCCGCCGTGCTCTTCGTCCTGCGCGCGCATGCCGTGGAGTTCGCGGCGCTTGAGGTCGTAGTCCCAGAACTGCTCGCCCGATGCCCACAACGCCAGCTTGAGGCGCTCCTCGCGCTCGCGGATCTGGCGGAACCAGCCCTGCTCCAGCCGCCGGCGGCGGTGCCAGCGCCAGCTGGCGGTCGAGAGCGCGGCCAGCAGCGCCAGCACGGCGGCGGTGATCGCCAGCGGGTGGCGCCACGGTGGCGGCGCGACGTTCAGCGGCAACGACAGTTCGTGGTCGGTCCAGGCGCCGTCGCGGTCGGTCGACTGGGCGCGGAAGGTGTAGTCGCCCGGCGGCAGTCGGGTATAGGTGATGTTGCCGTCGTCGCCGTTGTCGACCCAGTCCGAGTCGAAGCCTTCCATCCGGTAGCGGTAGCGGATGCGGGCGCCGGGTGCGAAGTCCAGCGCGCCGATGCGCAGGCGCAGCAGCTCGGTGCCGCTGGGCAGCGACAGCACCTGCTGCTGCCACAGTGCACCGCCATTGCCCGCCGACTGCGCACCCAGTTGCGCCGACAGCAGCTTGAGCGGCGGCGTGAACGACGCATCGCGCATGCGCGCCGGATCGAACAGGTTGATGCCGCGTACGCCACCGAAGACCAGCGTCCCATCCGACAGCCGCGTCGCCGCGCCACCGTTGAACTCCAGGTCCTGCAGGCCATCGGCCAGGCCGTACTGCTGCGCCTGGCCGGTCGCGGGCCGGTAGCGGACCAGGCCGGCATTGGTGCCCAGCCACAGCGCGCCGGCCCCGTCGCCGAGGATCGAGAACACCACAGGCGTGGGCACGTCGCCCATCGCATCGGCGAGCGGGTGCTGGAAGGCGATGCGGCCGTCGGTGCCCTCCACCACGCGGCCCAGCCCGGTATGCGTACCGACCCAGATCGAGCCGTCGGGACCCTCGTGCAAGGCCCGCACGAGGTTGCCGGGCAGCGAGTCGGGCACATTGGCATCGCGCTGGAACAGGCGGATCCGACCGGTCGCCGGGTCACGCATGGCCAGGCCGATGGCGCTGGCGACCCAGAGCCGCCCGCGGCGGTCGTGCAGCATCGCGTGGATGATGGGATTGGCCGATTCGCCGTCCTGCCCGCCGAACCGGTGGGCGACTACGCCGCCGCCCTGGCGCCTGACCTGCAGCAGGCCCGAACGCAGCGTGCCCAGCCACATGTCGCCGTTGCGGTCGGTGGCGATCGCGCGGATCGCCGCACCCTCGAAACCGCGCAGGGGCGCCAGTTCGATAGTCCCCGCCTCGGGGTCCAGGCGCATCAGGCCCTTGGCGGAGGCGAGCCACATCCGGCCATGCCCGGCCGGGACGATCGCCATGAGCCGCGTCCGCCCGCCCATGCGTTCGGTCCAGTCGTCGAACGTGTCGCTGTCCAGCCCGTAGCGCAGCAGCCGGCCGTTGTCCGTGCCCACCCACAGCGTGCCGTCCGTACCTTCCTGCAATGCGCGGATGCTGTTGTCGGAGATGATCGCGTCCAGGCGGCCGCTGCTGTCGTCCAGCACGTAGCGGAAGCGGGCCCCCAAAGGGTCGGTCACCGACACGCCGCGCAGTTGCCCGCCCGCCCAGAGGATGCCGCCCCGGTCGATCATCAGTGATTCGATGCCGTTCTCCGGCAGCGATGCGGTGATCGCCGGGCCTTCCACGATCGCCTCGATGCGTCCGCCGTCCGGGTCCAGCCGGCGCAGGCCGTGGAACCCCACCGCGAACCACAACCGGCCATCCGGCGCCTGCACGATGGCCCGCACGGCGCCCCCGGGCAGGTCGTCAGGCTGCAGCCACACGGGCACCAGGTGGCGGCCATCGGAATGCAGGCGGTAGAGGCCGTCGCTGCCACCGACCCACAGGCGGCCGCGGCGGTCCCACGCCAGCGACAGGGCCGGGGTCTCCGGGCCGACGCGGCGCGCCGAGCCGTCCTCGCCGATCCGGAACAGCCCGGCCGGGGTGGCGTACCACAGCCCCCGGCGCGGATCGGCCAGCAACATCTGCCGCCCCGCCGCATCGGCGCCGTTACGCTCCAGGGCGAGCACGCGCGTGCGCTTTCCGGACGCTGGATCCAGGCGCTCCAGCCCTTGCGAGGTCCCGACCCAGACCGCGCCCCCGTGCGCAAGCAATGCGCGGACATGGCGGCCGGCGGCACTCGCGTCCCCGGCGTAGCGCCGGACCTGTCCGGTAGCCAGGTCGAGCCGTGACACGTATTCGCTGTAGGAGCCGACCCACAATGCATCGCCCTCGACCGACAGCCCGGTGATGTAGCTGTCGGGCAGGCTGGCCGGGTCGCGCGGGTCATGGCGGAACAGCACGTAGCGCGTGCCATCGAACCGGTGCAGCCCGCCCTGGGTACCGACCCAGGCGAAACCGTCGCCGTCCTGCGTCAGCGCCGTCACGGTGTTCTGGGCCAGGCCCTGCTCGCTGCCGAGCCGCTGGAAATAGAAGTCGCGCGTAGCCGCCAAAGCGGGCGCCGAGGCCAGCAGCGCCGCCAGCCATAGGGCGGCGAAGCGCGTCACGGCCCGGCCGGCGCCCGTGGCGCGCGGGGTGTCGATGGCGATGGCGGAAGAGCGGTGCGCTCGCACGAGTCCGTCGGCTGGCGTGGCTGTCGGCAGTGTAGGGCCTTTGACCGTCCCCGCGCGGGCCAGCGCGGACGCCCGGCAGAGCGCGTGCCGGGGCGGCGCATTGGTAGACTGCGAGGGCCTTTCATCCATGGAGCCGCCGTGCCGCACGCCACCCCCGCGCCCGACCTGCCGCCCATTGCCGCCGTCGATGACGCGGTCCGCCGCCTGGCCCTCGGGGTCACCGCCGCCGAGCTGCACGGCAGCCTGTGCGGCTGGCTCGCCGGTGGCGGCGCATCGCGCCCGGAGTGGCTGCGCGACGTACTGGCCGACCCGGCCGCACCGCTGACCGCCAGCGGCGACGCGCTGGACGAGCTGCGGCTGGCGAGCGCCGCGCAACTGGGCGACCGCGACTTCGCCTTCGAGCTGCTGCTGCCGCCGGCCGACGCCACCCTGGCCGAGCGCAGCGGCGCGTTGTTCGACTGGTGCCGTGGGTTCCTGGGGGCCTTCGGCCTGGCGGCCGGCGCCGACCCGAAGCTGTCGGAGGAAGCCAACGAGGCGCTGGGCGACATCGCCAAGCTGGCCGCGGCGCAGCCGCAGGAAGAGGGCGACGACGAGGACGAGGACGCGCTGGCCGAGATCGAGGAGTTCGTGCGCGTCGCCGCGCTGCTGCTGCATGGCGACTGCGTGCTGGCCGCGCGCCACCGGCAACGGCTGAACTGACGTGCGCGCCATGCCCCGCATTCCCCCGAAAACCTACGTGCGCCGCCGGAAGCAGTTGATGCGGATGGCCGGCGACGACGCCATCCTGGTGCTGCCCGCGGCCAAGGAAACCGTCCGCAGCCGCGATACCCACCACCCTTATCGGCAGGATTCGGATTTTTCGTACCTCACCGGGTTCCCCGAGCCCGAGGCCGTCCTCGTGCTGGTGCCGGGGCGCGCGCACGGCGAGGCGCTGCTGTTCTGCCGCGAGCGCGACCCCGACCGCGAGGGCTGGGACGGCCCCCGCTTCGGCCCGGAGGGCGCGGTCGAGGCGTTCGGCATGGACGACGCCTACCCGATCGGCGACCTGGACGACATCCTGCCCGGGCTGCTGGAAGGCCGTTCGCGCGTCTACTACCACTTCGGGCGCGATGCGGAGTTCGACCTGCAGCTGATCGGCTGGGTCAACCGCGTGCGCGCGATGATGCGCATGGGCGCGCAGCCGCCGCACGAGTTCCTCGAACTCGGCCACCTGCTCGACGAGATGCGCCTGTTCAAGGACCGCGACGAGCTCAAGCTGATGCAGCGCGCCGCCGACATCACGGTGGAAGCGCATGCCGCGGCGATGCGCGCGGTGCGCCCGGGCATGCACGAGTACCAGCTGCAGGCGCAGCTGGAATACACGTTCCGCATGCACGACGCCGTGCCCGCCTACGGCAGCATCGTCGGCGCCGGCGCCAACGGCTGCGTGCTGCACTACGTGGCCAACGCCGGGCGCATCAATGACGGCGACCTGGTGCTGATCGACGCCGGCGCGGAATACCGCGGCTACGCCGCCGACATCACCCGCACGTTCCCGGCCAACGGCCGGTTCACCCCGGCGCAGCGGGCGCTGCACGACCTCGTCGGCCAGGCGCAGGCCGCCGCGCTGGCGCAGGCGCGTCCTGGAGTGCCGTACCAGGCCGGGCACGACGCCGCGGTGGAAACGCTCACCGAGGGCCTGCTCAAGCTCGGGCTGCTCAAGGGGTCACTCGAGAAGAACATCGCCGAGGAGCGCTACAAGCGCTTCTACCGGCACAAGACCGGGCACTGGATCGGGCTGGACGTGCACGACGTCGGCGAGTACCGCATCGATGGCGAATCGCGCCTTCTGGAACCGGGCATGGTGTTCACCATCGAGCCCGGCCTGTACATCGCGCCCGACGACACCAGCGTGGCCGCCAAGTGGCGCGGCATCGGCATCCGCACCGAAGACGACGTGCTGGTGACCGCCGACGGCCATCGCGTGCTGACCGATGCGCTGGCGCGCAGCAGCGACGAGATCGAAGCCTTCATGTCGGACGGCGCACGCGCCGCCTAGACTGCCCCGTCCCTCAACCCAACACGGACCCACCCACCCGCATGGACATGCTGGCCAACCCGGAAATCTGGATCGCCCTGTTGACGCTCACCGCGATGGAGCTGGTGCTGGGCATCGACAACATCATCTTCATCTCCATTCTTGCCGGCAGGCTGCCTCCCGAGCAGCGCGACAAGGCGCGCAAGGTCGGCATCGCGTTGGCGGCGGTCACGCGGCTGGCGCTGCTGTTCGCAATCGCCTGGATCATCGGGCTGACCGCCCCGCTGTTCGAACTGTTCGGACAGAGCTTCTCGTGGCGGGACCTGATCCTGATCTTCGGCGGCCTGTTCCTGATCGGGAAGGCCACGCATGAGATCCACCAGAAGCTTGAGGGCGAAACCGAGGAGGTGGGGCAGTCCGCGGCCGCGACGTTCGGCGGCGTAATCACGCAGATCATGCTGTTGGACGTGGTGTTCTCGCTGGACTCGATCATCACCGCGGTGGGCATGGTGGACGAGCGCTGGGTGATGGTCACCGCGATCCTGATCTCGATCGGTTTCATGATCGCCTTCGCCAAGCCCATCAGCGACTTCGTCGAGAAGCACCCGACCATCAAGGTGCTGGCGTTGAGCTTCCTGCTGATGATCGGGCTGGTACTCATCGCCGACGGCTTCGCGGTGCATATCCCGAAGGGTTACATCTATGCGGCGATGGCGTTCTCGGTGTTCGTGGAAATGATCAACCTGTGGATCCGCCGGCGGAACGCAAAAGCCCGCCCGGTCAAGCTGCACGAGAAGTACGCACAGGGCGAAAACACCGACGCAGCCTGATCGCGGCTTGCAAGACGAAAAAGGCGCGGACAACCCGCGCCTTTTTCGTGCGCGTGGCGCAGCCGGTTACTCCAGCGCGGCGAACGCCTCGCGGGTGAGGTTGGCCGGCGCGTCGTCGGTGCAGACCACATCGTCCTCGATGCGCACGCCGCCGAACGGACGGAACGCCTCGACCTTGTCCCAGTCGACGCTGCCGGCGTGCGCGCCGTCGCGCAGCTCCTGCATCAGCAGGTCGGCGAAGTACAGGCCCGGCTCGATCGTGACCACCTCGCCCGGCTCAAGCACTCGTGTCAGGCGGAGGAAGGGATGGCCGTCGGGCTTGTCGATCGTGCCGCCGCTGTCGGACTGCGCGAATCCGCCGACGTCATGCACCTGCAGGCCGATGTAGTGGCCGATGCCGTGCGGGAAGAACTTCGCGCTGACGCCGGTTTCCACCATCGACTCGGGCGCCATGTCGACGATGCCGGTATCGCGCAGGATGCGGGCAATCTCCAGGTGCGCGTCGAGGTGAATCTGCCGGTAATCCACGCCCGGCCGCACCTGGTCGCACAGGCGCTGCTCGGCCGCGTCCACCGCGTCGATCAGCTGCTGGAATGCACCGGAGGTGTCGGCCGCGTAGCTGCGCGTGATGTCGCAGGCGTACCCGGCGTGGCTGGCGCCGGCGTCGATCAGGAAGCTGCGCGACTCGCGCGGCGGCAGCCGGTCGCGCTCGGTGTAGTGCAGCACCGCGCCGTGTTCGTTCAGGCCGACGATGTTGCCGTAGGGCAGGTCGTTGGCGTCCTGGCGGGCGGCCTGGCAGTAGGCCAGGTGGATGCCGAACTCGCTGGCACCGGCGCGGAACGCGCGTTCGGCGGCGCGGTGCGCACGCACGCCATGGGCCGACGCCAGCCGCATCATCTCGATCTCGTAGGGCGTCTTGCGTGCGCGGTGGTAGTCCAGGTACGCCAGGACCGGTGCGGGGTTGTTGGGCACGTGGTCGCCCAGCGCCGACTGCGGCTCGCCCAGGATCGCGCAGCGGGCGGGGCTGGCCGGCAGGTGCTGCAGCGCCTCGTCCGGGGTGCGGATGATGGTGATGTCGAATTCGTCGACCCAGTAGCCGCGCGGCGCCTCGGGCACGGCGTGCCAGTAGTCGAAGGGCTGCAGGTAGATCAGCCGCGGCCGTTCGCCGGGCGTGAAGACGACCCAGCTGCCCGGGGTGCGCGTCAGCGGCAGCCAGGCCTTGAACTGGGGGTTGACCGCGTACGGGTAGTCGCGATCGTCGAACACCTGGTAGTGGGTGGTCCCGGCCGGGACGACGAGGTGGTCGAAGCCACCGCGCTCAAGTGCGGCGGTGGCGCGCCGTTGAATCTCCTGCAGGTGTTGCCGGTATACCATCGGTAAATCCTGGGCGGTCATGGGGGCGCCTGTCTTTGAATACGTCGAAGGATTCTGACGGATTCCAATCCGCGCCGCAGGAAGCGGACGCCGTACGCATCGCGCCGCTGGGCGTGCCCGCTTGGGTATGGAGCCTGCTGGCCCTGGCGCTGGGCGTGGCCCTCACGCTGTGGACGGTATCGATCCAGAAAGACCAGGAGGACGCCGAGCGGCGCCTGGCGTTCCAGCACCTGGCCGACCGCACCCATGCGGCGATCCTCGACCGGCTGCAGGCCTGCGAGATGCTCGCGCGGTCGGTGCAGACGCTGTTCCTGACCTCCAGCGAGGTCACCGCCGACGAGTTTCAGGCGATGTACGCCAACATGGACCCGCGCACCCTGGTGCCGGGCATGCAGGCGCTGGTGGTGGGGCGGCGCGAGGTGCGCGCCGACGGCGACCATTTCATCTACGACGAATCCTTCGTGCTGCCGCGCGCAGGCAACGAGGCGCTGTTCGGGCTGGACGTCAACACCCAGCCGGCCAATCTCGCGGCCGTCCTGCTGTCGCGCGACACCGACCAGCCGGCGCTTTCGGCC
>MIDV01000126.1:12506-36204 GCA_001830245.1 Lysobacterales bacterium RIFOXYA1_FULL_69_10
GCGCCGGCGGGCCGGTCGACGGGGTGACGATCCGCCTGCCGATCTATTCGCGCGGCCAGCCGCCGGCCACGGTGGAGGAGCGGCGCGCGCGCATGCGCGGTTCGCTGGCGATTTCGTTCCAGGTGCAGCGGCTGATTGAAACCGCGCTGCCGGAGGACGGCACCTCGCAACTGCATATCGAGATTGCGGACATCACGGACGGCACGACGCGCCTGCTGTTCGATTCGCACGCCTACGATCATGTGGGCGTGACCAACGGGCAGCGACACGAGAAAACGCTGGAGTACGGCGGGCGCGTCTGGCGACTCTCCATGCACCCGCTCGACCATGCAATCCCGTCACCGTCCTGGCAGCGCTCGACCCTGTTACCCGGCCTGCTCGCCAGCGCGCTGCTGGCACTGCTGGTCTGGTCAGTCGTCAATACGCGGCGGCGTGCGGTGGAACTGGGCAACCGCATGAGTCGCCGCTACCGCGAGAGCGAGGAACGCTTCCGCGCGCTCAACGAACTGTTGCCGGCGCTGGTGCTGCTGGCGCGGCAGGACACCGGGCGCATCACCTACGCCAACCAGGCGTCGCGAACCCGGCTGGGCGAGGACGTCACCGACCTCGATCTCCCCTCGCTGTTCGAGGCTACCGAGTTGCAGGCCCGCATCCTGGATTGCGACCAGGCGCACTGCTCCAACCTGGAGGCGGTGCTTCGCAGCGCCAACGGCGACCGGTTCTGGGCATCGCTCTCGATCTCGCGGGTGGACGTGGGCGGCACGTCCAAGCTGCTGATGGTGGCCAACGACATTTCCGAGCAGCGGCAGCTGACCGAGCTGCTGAGCTACCAGGCCTCCCACGACGCGCTGACCGAGCTGTTCAACCGCCGCGAGTTCGAGCGCCGCGTGGAACGCGCGCTGGTCGCCGCCGCGTCCGGTGGCGCGCCCGCGGCGCTGCTGTATATCGACCTGGACCAGTTCAAGCTCATCAACGACACCTCCGGCCACATCGCCGGCGACCAGTTGCTGATCCAGCTGGCGATCACCATGCGCGAGCAGCTGCGCGGCGGTGACGTGCTGGCACGGCTGGGCGGCGACGAATTCGGCGTGCTCGCGACCAACGTGCACGACATCGCGGGCGCCCGGCACGTGGCCGAGCGCCTGCGCGAGCGTATCGACGGCTACGTCTTCGTGTGGGAGCAGCGCACCTACACCATCAGCGCCAGCATCGGTGCGGTGATGATCGACCACCCCAACGCCAACTTGAAGGACCTGCTGGCCCAGGCCGACACCGCCTGCTACATGGCCAAGGAGAGCGGGCGCAACCGCGTGCACTTCTATTCGGCGCAGGACGACGACACCACGCGTCGCCAGACCGAGATGGAGTGGGCCAACCGCCTGCGCTGGGCCGTGGACGAGGGACGCCTGCTGCTCAAGTACCAGGAGGTCTGGCCGCTGGCGGCCAAGTCCGATGGCAAGCCGCACATCGAGCTGCTGCTGCGGTTCCGCGACGAGCATGGCCGGATGGTGCCGCCGGGTGCGTTCATCCCGGCGGCCGAGCGCTACGGCCTGATGCCGATGATCGACCGCTGGGTGGTGGAGACGGCGCTGGCCAACTTCGACCGCCTGCACCCCAGCGGTGCGGACCTGCAGCTGGCGACCATCAACCTGTCGGGCGCCAGCATCGAGGACGACGCGCTGGCCACGCTGGTGCTGGACCTGCTGGAGCGGTACCGGATCGACCCGAGCCGGGTGTGTTTCGAGGTCACCGAAACGGTGGCCGTGCGCAACCTGTCGCAGGTGACCCGTTTCATCGAGCGCCTGCGCGGCGTCGGCTGCCTCATCGCGCTGGACGACTTCGGCGCGGGCATGTCGTCCTTCGGTTACCTCAAGAACCTGCCGGTCGACATCATCAAGATCGACGGAAGCTTCATCCGCGACCTCTTGGTGGACCCGATGAGCCACGCCATCGTCGGCGCGGTCACCGACATCGGCCACCGTCGCGGGCTCAAGGTGATCGCCGAATGGGTGTCCAGCGAGGACATCGCGCAGGCCCTGTACGACCTGGGCGTGGACTACGCGCAGGGGTATGTCCTGCACAAGCCCGAGCCGGTGGTGTTCCACCGCGCGCTGGCCGGAGAGTGATCGCCGCCGGTGCGGCGGCGGTTACGTAAGTGCCGGTGGAGGCGGAGGCGCGGTGGCCGCGCTACTCGTAGCTGCCGCCCGGCATGTCCAGCCAGTCGCGCAGGTGCTGCATCTGGCTTTCCAGCAGCGTGATGAAACGGAACCCGCTCCAGGTCTGGCCCGGGGCGCTGGCCGCGTCCTGCCAAAGCAGGTGGGCGCCGACCTCGATGGTCGCGCCGGCCTCGTTGCCGCGGCTGAGGTTGAAACGGAACTGATAGAGCGCGTCGTCCACCAGCGGCACGCTGGCCATCAGCAGCATCCCGCTCTCGGACAGGTTGCTGAGGCGCCCGACCACGCGCTCGGTCATGGTGTCCACGACCTGCACGGTGTCGGGGACCTTGCGACGGCGGACGCGGCGGAATTCGTCGTTCATTGGGTCGCTTCTTTCGGGGTGCGTTCGCCGATGCCGGCAAAGCTGCGCAGGGCGCTGAGGGCGGCCTGCCAGGCGCGGTCGACCATGCGGCCCCGCTCGGCGGTCACCACGCGCACCTGCTGCTTGGCCATCAAGCGTGCAAGGTGGTCGAGCGACTCCTCGCCGACCCGCTGGCCGCGCTGGTTGACCAGCAATGCGGTCCCGGTGATCGGGCTGAACCACGCAAGGCGGCGGCGGAGCACGTCGCCCTGCTGGTTCTTGACGATTTCCAGCCACGTGCCGAACGGAAGCGTACGCAGGTACTCATAGCGCGCCTGCTCGTCCTTGGTCCGCGGCGGGAGCTTGGGCTTCGTGGTATCGGCATCCTCGCCCAGGCGCGTGCGCGCCTTTAGCTTCATCGCCAGCTCGGTACGCGAGGCGGGGTCCTCGTCCTGGTCGTCGCGGCCGACGGTGAGCCGGCGCGCGATCGCAGTGGCCTCATCCGCGTGGTAACCCACCAGCGCGAGCGCGTGCTCGATGCGCTGCTCCAGCCCGGCCGGGGCGGGCGAAGTGCCGGCGGCGGCGGCTACGATCTGGGTGGTGGCGTCCTGGTGGCTGCGCCACTCGTCGGAGTCCTCACCGTGCCGAAGCAGGGTGAGGGTGAGCACGTCGCTCCAGGCCTGCGCCAGCAGCGTGCGCACGAAACGCGGCAGGCGCTGCTCGCGCATCGCCGCATCGATGATCTCGGAGGCGCGGTGCTTGGCGACAGCCAGCTTCTCCTTGCCCCGGGCGGCCTCGACGTGACGGCGCTCGGTGACCTCGGCCTTGCGCGCCATGGTCTGCAGGTGGCCCTGCAGGGTTTCGTTGGCGGCCTGGAATACGGTCGGGTCGCCGTGGTAGTTCTCCACTACGTGGTCCACGGCCAGGCCCAGGTGGGCTTCCAGTTGCGGATCCGCCTCGTCCTCGGCCAGCCAGTTGGCACCGGCTTCGGCGACCGAGTTGAGCAGCTGACGCGCCGGGTGCTGGCTGCGCACGAAGAACGCGCGGTCCTGCAGGGCCACCCGCACCAGCGGCACCTGCAGCTTCTCCAGCATCTCGTTGCTGGCGGCGCCGGCACGCAGCTCGCGGCCGATCTCCGCGTAAAGCATGCCCAGCAGTTCGAAGGTGTCGTTGTCCTCGCGTGACAGCGCGGTGGCATGGCCATGCTGCTGGCGGCTCTGCGCGAGCAGCGTCTGCTTGATGTCGCCCAGCGTGGCGCGCTGGCCGCCCGGCTTGCGCGCGGGCGCGGCGATCTGCTGCGACTCCAACGCGGCCACCACGTCCTGGGTAGGCAGCGGCGCACGCGCCTCGCCCTGGGGTTCGGAGCGCAGCTTGCCCAGCAGGTCGCGGCGGCTGCCAAGCAGGTCCTGCAGCAGCGAGAACGCGATGTTCTCGTCGTCCGCACCCTTTGTGGCCTCCGCCTCGCCGAACCACGCGGTGTGCGGACGGGGCTCGCCCTTCGGCGCGCGCGCCTTGCCTTCACCCTTGTCGTCGGCTGCCGCGGTGTCCTCCGGCGACGCCAACTTGCGCCCGCGCTCGTCACGGGCGCTGGCCTGCGGGCTGGGGCGCACGCGCAGGGGCACGTACGACAGGCTGGGCAGGATGTTGTCGCGCGCCAGCAGTGCATTCATCGTCTCGACCAGCTGGGCGTAGCCGGCCATCACCTGCGCGTCGAAACTCTTGAACAGCAGTTGGCGTGCTTCCTGGTCGATGTTGAGCGCCTGCGAGGCCTCGGCCAGCAGGCGGCCGAGCGCGTGCGGGCCCACCGGCAGCTGCTCGGCATCGAAGGCGGGTGCCCCGGCGAGCACGCCGAAGCGCTGCCCCAGCAGCATCAGCGGCAGGCCGGCGCGCGCCTCGTGGCGGGAGGCGACGGAGCGGATCATCGCCTCCTGGCTGATCTCCGAATCGTCAACCAGCCGCAGCGTGTCGAAATTGGGGGTGAACTCGTGCTGCTCAGCGGCTGGGCTGGCCGGCTCGCGGATGCAGGTCAGCTCGTGCTCCAGCGCGGCCAGGTAGCGCGGCACCAGGTCGGCCCGGTTCTGGCGGATGCGGCGCAGGGTCTCGAAGTGCCGGCTCTGCTCGCCGGCGTTGCGCGCCTGCTCGGCCAGCCGGAACAACTGCTGCTCGAAGTCGGACAGCATGCGTTCGAGCTGGCGTTCAAGCTCGTCCGACAGCAGTGCGTAGAGGTGTTCAAGCGCGCCATGGACGCGGCGGGGCAGGGCGGCCGATTCGAGCGTGGATCGCATGGATGCAGTGCCGAGGAAGTCCAGCTTGGCGGGCATGCCTGATCACCGGGAGCGGTCGATATAAACACGCCAATTGCCCGCCCGCCAGCCCCGACTGCGACGGACGGCCGGATGAGCGCGGCCAACGAAACAAACGCAGCCGCACGCCAAGTGCGGCCATGGGCGGCATTCAGTGCGCCGCAATCCCGCGCGGCAGGGGCGTGTCGGACGGATCGAGGAAGAGCGACATGACGTCGTTGGTGAAGCGTCGGCCCAGTTCGGTCGGGCGTACGCGGTCGCCTTCGCGCTCCAGCCAGCCATTCGCGTACGCGTGCCGGAGCGATGGCTCGATCACATCGCGGAGCAGCCCGGTGCGTGCCTCGAAGTCGGCCAGTGAGAAGCCCTCCACCAGTCGCAGCACATTGAGCATGTATTCGAACGGGCGGCGTGCCGGCTCGATCCGGTCATCCCCGCCGATCACCTCTTCGCGACCGGCCGCGGCCAGGTAGCGCGTCGGGTGCTTGTGTTTCCAGCGGCGCAGGATGCTTTGCTCGTGCCCCAGCGTCAGCTTGCCATGCGCGCCGGCGCCAATGCCCAGGTAGTCGCCGTAGCGCCAGTAGTTGAGGTTGTGCGCGCACTGGCGGCCCGGCCGGGCGTAGGCGCTGACTTCGTACTGGACGTACCCGGCCTGGCGCAGAAGGAGCTGGCAGCGCTCCTGCATGTCCCAGCCGGCATCCTCGTCCGGCAGTCCCGGCGGCGGGCGCGCGGCGAAGACGGTGTTGGGCTCCAGCGTCAGCTGGTAATGCGACACATGCGCCGGATGCAGCGCGAACGCGCGCGCCAGGTCGTACTCGGCCATCGCCAGGTCCTGCCCCGGCAACGCGTACATCAGGTCGAGGTTGATGTTGTCGAAGCCGGCGTCCTGCGCCAGCTTGACCGCGGCGTCGGCCTCGGCGCTGTCATGGATGCGGCCGAGCCGCTTCAGGCAACCGTCGTCGAAACTCTGGACGCCGAAGCTCAGCCGGTTCACGCCGGCGGCGCGGTAATGCTCGAAGCGGCCGTGCTCGGCGGTGCCCGGGTTGGTCTCCAGCGTGATCTCGCAGCCCGGCGCGAACCGCAGCCGGCTGCTGGCACCCTGCAGGAAGCGGTCGATCGCCGCCGCCGGGAACAGGCTGGGCGTGCCGCCGCCGAAGAAGACGCTGTGGACCGTGCGGCCCCAGACCAGCGGGAGGTCGAAGTCGAGGTCGGCCAGCAACGCGTCCACGTACGGCTCGAACGGCAGCGTGCCCCGGCCTTCGTGCGAGTTGAAGTCGCAGTAGGGGCACTTGCGCACGCACCAGGGCAGGTGGACGTAGAGCGACAGCGGGGGTGGTGCGAGGGTCATGCCGGCCATTGTCCTCCCCTGCGAGGCGGAACTGTAGGAGCGGCTTCAGCCGCGATCCGCAAGACACGCGGTCTCAAACCTGTAGGAGCGACGTAAGTCGCGAAGGGTGTAGCCGAAGTCACGCGGTCGCGACTCACGTCGCTCCTACAGAAGCGCCGCCTACCGATCGCGGCTGAAGCCGCTCCTACAGGCTTGAAATGGCGTCCCGCAACTTGGCCAACGCCAACCCGCGATGACTGATGCGGTTCTTGGTGGCCGGTTCCAGCTCGGCCGCGGTGAGGCCCGTGGCCGTGTCCAGGAATACCGGGTCGTAGCCGAAACCGCCGTCGCCGCGCGGTGCATGCAGGATCCGGCCGCGCCACTCGCCCTCGGCGACCAAGGGGCGCGGGTCGTCCGGGTGGCGCAGCAGCGCCAGCGTGCAATGGAAGTACGCGCCCCGGCGCGGATCCTCGAGGCCCTTCAGGGCGCGCAGCAGCTTGGCGATGTTGGCGGCCGCGTCGCCATGGGTGCCGGCATAGCGCGCCGAATACAGCCCGGGCGCGCCGTCCAATGCGTCGACGCACAGGCCCGAGTCGTCCGCCAGCGCCGGAAGCCCGGTGACACGGGCGGCGTGGCGTGCCTTGAGCAGCGCGTTCTCGACGAACGTCAGGCCGGTTTCCTCGATGTCGTCGACCCCGAGTTCGCGCTGGGAGACGAATTCCAGCCCCGCGTCGGACAGCAGGCGGTTGAATTCGGCGAGTTTTCCGGCGTTGCCGCTGGCGACGACGATTCGGGTCATGGCGCCCTGTACCTGTAGGAGCGGCTTCAGCCGCAATCGAGTGCTTACCATCTGTAGGAGCGACGTGAGTCGCCACCGGGTCTCGCAGGAACCGGGGGACGGGCGTTGCCCCCGTTACCTCCCGGACTTGCTCGCGGCTGAAGCCGCTCCTACAAGGGGCGGCCTTTAGCGCCTCGCCGATCCCGTTGGGCTTACGCCGGCAACCCCAACGCCGCGCGCTGATGCGCCACCAGTTGCGCGATGCCGGCCTCGGCCAACGACGTCAGTGCCTCCAGTTCATCGCGGCGGAAGGCATGGCCCTCGGCCGTGCCCTGCAGCTCGATGAAGCCACCGCCATCGTTCATGACCACGTTCATATCGGTGTCGCAGTCGCTGTCCTCGGCGTAGTCCAGGTCCAGCACCGGCACGCCCTTGTAGATGCCCACCGACACCGCCGCCACCGCGCCGATGACCGGCGTGCGCCCGCCGCGCGGCTTGATCTCGCCGCGGTCGAGCAGCCACTGCACCGCGTCCACCAGCGCGACGTAGGCGCCGGTGATGGCCGCCGTGCGGGTGCCGCCGTCGGCCTGCAGCACGTCGCAGTCCAGGGTGATGGTGCGCTCGCCCAGCGCCTTGCGGTCCACGCAGGCGCGCAGGCTGCGGCCGATCAGGCGCTGGATCTCAAGCGTGCGGCCGCCCTGCTTGCCGCGGCTGGCCTCGCGGTCGCTGCGGGTGTGGGTGGCGCGCGGCAGCATGCCGTACTCGGCCGTGACCCAGCCTTCGCCCTTGCCGCGCAGGAACGCCGGCACCCGGCTCTCGACGCTGGCCGTGCACAGCACGCGTGTCTGGCCGAAGCACACCAGCACCGAGCCCTCCGCGTGGGCGGTGTAGCCGCGCTCGATGCGCACGTCGCGCAGCTGATCGGCGGCACGGCCGCTGGGTCGGGAAAAGGCTGCGGACATGCGGATTACCGTCGACGGGGCGCGCGAGTTTACCATTCGCCCCCTCGGCCCCCGGCCCGCGGCGTTGCCGTCGGACGCCACGGCGCACGCACCGGAGTTGCAATGCCCATCCGTTCCATGACCGCCTACGCCAACGGCGAGCGCGCCACCGAATGGGGCACGCTCGCCTGCGAGCTGCGTTCGGTCAACCACCGTTTCCTCGAAATCGGGGTGCGCCTGCACGACGATCTGCGCGCGCTGGAGCCGGTGCTGCGCGAGCGCATCGCCTCGCGCCTCTCGCGCGGCAAGCTCGACCTCGTGTTCCGTCTGCGCGCCCCGGAAGGGGCCGCAGGCCTGCAGGTCGACCCGACCCGGCTGCGCGAGCTGAGCGACCTGGCCATCGACCTGGCGGCACGCTTCCCCGGGTTGCACACCGAATTGACCGAGCTGCTGCAGTTCCCCGGCGTGCTGCAGGCGCCGGCCGCCGATCCGGCCGCGTTGCAGGCCGAGGCGCTGGCGCTGCTGGACGAGGTGCTCGACGAGTTCGTCGCCGCGCGCGAGCGCGAGGGCGCCAAGCTGGCGGCCGCGATCAACGAGCGCGTCGACGGCATCGAACGCATCGCGCGCGAGGTGCGCACGCTGATGCCGGCGATCCGCGACGGGCAGCGGCAGAAACTCGCCACGCGCCTGGCCGACCTCACCACGCCGGGCGGCACGCCGCTCGACCAGGGCCGGCTGGAGCAGGAGCTGGTCATGTGGCTGCAGAAGCTCGACGTCGACGAGGAGCTCGACCGGCTCGATGCGCACGTCGGCGAAGCCCGGCGCGTGCTCAAGCTGCGCGAGGCCGTCGGTCGCCGGCTGGACTTCCTGCTGCAGGAGTTCAACCGCGAGGCCAATACCCTGGGCAGCAAGTCGGTGGACGCCCGCAGCTCGTCGGCCGCGGTCGAACTCAAGGTCCTGATCGACCAGGTCCGCGAACAGGTGCAGAACATCGAATGACCATGCGTGGCACGCTCTTCATCGTGGCGGCGCCGTCGGGCGCCGGAAAGTCCAGCATCGTCAACGCCGTGCTGGCCCGCGACCCCAACATCTGCCTGTCGATCTCGTTCACCTCGCGCCAGCCGCGCCCGGGCGAGCGCCATGCCGAGCATTACCACTTCGTCGGCAAGGACGAGTTCGAGGCCATGGTCGCCGAGGGTGACTTCTTCGAGCACGCGCTGGTGCACGGCGACTGGAAGGGCACCGCCCGCCAGTCGGTCGAGCCGCAGCTCGCGGCCGGCAAAGACGTGCTTCTGGAGATCGACTGGCAGGGCGCCCGGCAGGTCCGCGCCAAGGTGCCGGGCGCGGTTAGCGTGTTCATCCTGCCGCCGTCGCGCCAGGCGCTGGAGCAGCGCATGCGCGCCCGCGGGCAGGACAGCGAGGAAGTCATCGCCCAACGGCTGGCCGCGGCCCGCGAGGAAATGGGCCACTACGGCGAGTTCGACTACGTCATCGTCAACGAGACCTTCGCGGTCGCGGTGGACGAGATGTGCGCGATCTTCACCGCCAGCCGGCTGCGGCGCGAGGCGCAGGTGGCCCGGCACGGGCGGCTGATCACGGCGCTGCTGACGGATTGAGGTCGGCGCTGCCCGGCCCCCCTCCAATCCATTTGGGAAAATCGAGCTCCGCGACGCTGGAGCAGCCCGTAACTGGTTGATTCCAAAGCCCGCGCTTGCCCGTGGCCGCCGGGGCGGCTACACTCCCGTCCCCTTTGTGTACCCCACGACGGCCGACCGGCCGCCAGGAGCCCCATGGCCCGCATCACCGTAGAAGACTGCCTGGAAGTGGTCGATAACCGCTTCGAACTCGTCATGATGGCCGCCAAGCGCGCGCGCCAGCTGGCCAACGGCGTCGAGTCGCAGATGGAGAACGACTCCAACGACAAGCCAACCGTGCTGGCGCTGCGCGAGATCGCCGCGCGCCGCATCGACACCGATTACATCGACGCGGTCGAGAAGGCCGAGCGCGAGCGCAAGGAGCGCGAGGCGCTGGAATGGGCCGCCGCCGAGGTGGTTGCCGACGAAGACCTGGCCAAGGGCGACGACTGACCGGTCGCCGTCCCGGCCTGAAAAGCCCCGCTCCGGCGGGGCTTTTTGTTGGGCCCAAGGGTGGCTGGGGAGCAGGGCTTGGATCCAGCGGGATTCTCGTCGGATGGCCGTTGCGTCCTCCGCCACCGCAAGCCAGCCCCCAGCGCCGTCCCCGGTCGCGTTTTTTCCTTCCCCCTCAACGCATTGCGCCGCCCGATGGCAGGCGCGTAGATTGCCCGTATGACCCCTGCCGCACCTGCCATCCGCCTGCCTGCCGTGGCCGACGCCGACGACCCGTCGGTGCCGGACTACGTGCGTGAACTGGAGCAGGCTGCGCACTACCTGCCGGCCGACCAGCGCGCGTTGCTGCGGCGTGCATGGGCGGTGGGCGCGGCCGCGCATGCCGGGCAGACGCGCAAGTCCGGCGAGCCGTACATCACCCACCCCATCGCGGTGGCCAAGGTGCTGGCCGACCAGGGGCTGGACATCGAAACGCTGATCGCGGCGATCCTGCACGACACCATCGAGGACACGCCGCTCACCCGCGAGTGCCTGGCCGGAGAGTTCGGCGAGACCGTGGCCGAGCTCGTCGACGGCGTCACCAAACTCGACAAGCTGCACTTCCGCGACCGCCAGGAAGCCGCGGCCGAAAGTTTCCGCAAGATGCTGCTGGCGATGTCGCGCGACCTGCGCGTCATCCTGATCAAGCTGGCCGACCGCCTGCACAACATGCGCACGCTGGGCGCGCAGAGTGCCGAGGCCCGTGAGCGCATCGCGCTGGAGACGCTGGAGATCCACGCGCCGATTGCCCAGCGCCTGGGCATGAACCTGATCAAGGCCGAGCTGCAGGACCTGGGCTTCCGCGCGCTGCACCCGTGGCGGCACGCGGTGATCGAGAAGCGCATCCGCACCCAGCCGGTGGTGCGGCGCGAATCGCTGGTGCAGATCGAAGCCAACCTGGCCCAGCGCCTGGCGAAGGAGAAGCTCTCGCACCGCCTGATCAGCCGGGTGAAGTCGCCCTGGAGCATCTATTCGAAGATGCGCGCCGAGCACAAGAGCTTCACCCAGGTGATGGACGTGTTCGGCTTCCGCATCGTGGTGCGCTCGGTCGCCGACTGCTACCACGCCCTCGGCGTGGTGCACGCCACCTACAAGCCGCTCGACGCGCGCTTCCGCGACTTCATCGCCATCCCGAAGGCCAACGGCTACCAGTCCCTGCACACGGTGCTGTTCGGCCCGTACGGCTCGCCGGTGGAAGTGCAGATCCGCACCGAGGAGATGGACCTGATCGCCGAGCGTGGCATCGCCGCGCACTGGTCCTACAAGGACGGCGGAGAAGGTCCCAACAGCGCGCAGAGCCGCGCGCACCACTGGATCACCGGGCTGGTGGAGTCGCAGCACGCGACCGGCTCGTCGCTGGAGTTCCTCGAGAACGTCAAGGTCGACCTGTTCCCGGACGAGGTCTACCTGTTCACGCCGCAGGGCGACATCCTCTCGCTTCCGCGCAATGCTACCGCGCTCGACTTCGCGTATGCGGTGCACACCGACGTCGGCAACACGGCCGTGGCGGCACGCGTGGACGGCAAGCTCTCGCCGCTGCGCACCAAGCTCGCCAGCGGCCAGCGCATCGAAGTCATCACCGCCAAGTCGTCCACGCCCAAGCCGCAGTGGCTGGAGTTCGTGGTGTCGGGCAAGGCGCGCACGGCGATCCGTCAGCAGCTGAAGCAGATCGGGCACGAGGACGCGGTGCAGCTCGGCCACCGCATGCTCGACCGCGCATTGGAAGCACTGGAGACCTCCTTGGACCGGGTGCCGTCCGAGCGCGTCGACGCGTACCTGGCCGAGCACCGCTACCCGCGACTGGAAGCCCTGCTGGCCGACATCGCGCTGGGCAACCGCATGCCCAGCCAGGTCGCGCTGTCGCTGGCGCGCGCGGCCAAGGGCAAGGCGCCGCGCCGCGCCGCCGATCCGGTCGCGCTGCCCGAGGACAAGATCCTGATCACCGGCGCCGAGCGCGGCGTGATCAGCTTCGCCAACTGCTGCCTGCCGGTGCCGGGCGACGAGATCATGGGCTACCACACCGCGGGCAAGGGCCTGGTGGTGCACCGCCTGGACTGTTCGAACGTGGCCGAGTACCGCAAGTCGCCCGACCGCTGGGTGGCGGTGGGCTGGGACCGCGAGGTCAGCGGCGACTTCGCCGCCGCGCTCAAGATCGAGGTCGACAACCGGCCCGGCGCGCTGGCGCAGGTGGCCGCCGCCATTGCCGAGGTCGAGTCCAACATCGACCGCGTGGAGTACATCGACCGCGACGCCAACATGGCGGTGCTGCGTTTCGCCATCGAGGTCAGCGACCGGCGCCACCTGGCCGACGTGATCCGCAAGGTCCGCCGGTTGGGCGTGGTGATGGGCATCCAGCGGATCTAGCGACCGCGCGCGCCGACGCTGCGTCGCGGCAAATCCCGACCCCGGGCATCCGCTTGGCTTCGCTACACTGGCGCGCCACCCCGACGCCGGAGTCCGCATGCCCCGCATCGCCATCCACACCGACCAGGCCCCGGCCGCCATTGGCCCGTATTCGCAGGCCGTGCGCGCCGGCAACACCGTTTATCTCTCGGGCCAGATCCCGCTCGACCCGGCGACGGGTGAGCTGGTCGCGGGCGACATCCAGGCGCAGGCGCGGCGTGCCTTCGACAACCTGCGCGCGGTGTGCGAGGCGGCAGGGGGCTCGCTCGACCAGGTCGCGCGACTGGGCCTGTACGTCATCGACCTGGCCGACTTTGCCGCGGTCAACGCGGTGATGGCCGAGTACTTCGATGCGCCGTACCCGGCCCGTTCCACCATCCAGGTATCGGCGCTGCCGAAGGCCGCCGCGTTCGAAGTCGATGCGGTGCTCGTGCTGGAATGAGCCGTCGCACGACGTGGGCCGGCACGCCATGACCGTCGGCACCTGAGGCGCCCCGATGCCGCGCGCCGCCCGACCCGTGCCCGCACTCACGGCCATCGGAGACACGCCCCTGACGGCGCTGCCCGGCTGCGGCCCGCGGGTGGCGGAGAAGTTCGCGGCGCGCGGGCTCCATTGCCTGCAGGACCTGTGGCTGCAGTTGCCGCGCCAGTACGAGGACCGCACGCGGCTCACCCGCATCGCCGACCTGCAACCGGGCGTGGCGGCGCAGGTCGAAGGTCGGGTGGAAGCGGTCGAACGCGGCTTCCGCTATCGCCCGGTCCTGCGCGTGGCACTGGACGACGGCTCGCGCGCGACGCTGGTGCTGCGGTTCTTCCATTTCCGCGCCGCGCAGGTCGCGCAGTTCCAGCCGGGTACGCGGGTGCGCTGCTACGGCACGGCGCGGCCGGGGCAGAACGGATTGGAAATCGTCCACCCCAGCTACCGCGTCGTTACCGACGACGAGGGTGAGGGGCTGGGCGATGCCTTGGATCCGGTGTATCCCGCGATCGAAGGCGTCGGCCCGGCGACGCTGCGCCGGTTGATCGGCCTGTCGCTGGACCGGCTGCCGGGCGACGAAGCGTTGGAGCTGCTCCCGCCCGATCTGCGTGCGGCACTGCAGTTGCCTTCATTGCGCGAGGCGCTGCTCGCCGTCCATCGGCCCGGCCGCGATCAGGATGTCGCCGCACTGCTGGCCGGCACCCATCCCGCGCAGCGACGTCTGGCGCTCGAGGAACTGCTCGCCCACCACCTCAGTCTGCGCCGCCAGCGCATTGCCCAGCAGGCGCATGCGGCGCCGGTGCTGGACCGGTTCGAACTGGCCCACCGGCTGCGCGAGGCGTTGCCGTTCCCGCTGACGGGCGCGCAGCAACGGGTGTTCGACCAGATCGCGGACGATGTCGGCCGGCCCACGCCGATGCTGCGTCTGGTGCAGGGTGACGTCGGCAGCGGCAAGACCGTCGTAGCGGCGCTCGCGGCGATGCTGGCGGTGGCCTCGGGCCGGCAGGCGGCGTTGATGGCGCCGACCGAGCTGCTGGCCGAACAGCACATGGCCAACCTGCGCGGTTGGCTTGAGCCGCTTGGCGTCAGGCTGGCCTGGCTGGCCGGCAAGGTCACCGGCCGTGCGCGCCGGCAAGCGCTCGATGCCGTGGCATCCGGCGAGGCCCAGGTCGTGGTCGGCACCCACGCGCTGATGCAGGAGGGTGTGGCCTTCCACGACCTCGCGCTGGCCATCGTCGACGAGCAGCACCGCTTCGGCGTGCACCAGCGGCTGGCCCTGCGTGACAAGGGTGCGCAAGCGGCGGGCGAGGGCGGGGTGCCGCGCAATGCCGTGGTGCCCCACCAGCTGGTGATGACCGCCACGCCCATTCCCCGCACGCTGGCGATGTCGGCCTATGCCGATCTGGACGTGTCGGCGATAGACGAGTTGCCGCCCGGTCGAACGCCTGTGCAGACGGTGGTGCTCAACGCCGGTCGGCGACCGGAACTCGTCGAGCGCATCCGCCAGGCGTGCGCCGAGGGGCGGCAGGCGTACTGGGTCTGCACCCTGATCGACGACAGCGACGAGGTCGTCGCGCAGGCGGCGCAGACCACGTTCGAGGAGCTCGGCGCGGCGCTGCCCGAGGTGCGGGTCGGGCTGGTGCACGGGCGCATGAAGCCGGCCGACAAGCAGTCGACCATGGCGGCGTTCAAACGCGGCGAGATCGACCTGCTGGTCGCCACCACGGTGATTGAAGTCGGCGTCGACGTGCCCAATGCCTCGCTGATGGTGATCGAGAACGCCGAACGGCTGGGCCTGGCCCAACTGCACCAGCTGCGCGGCCGGGTGGGACGCGGGACCGCGGCTTCCTCCTGCGTGCTGGTCTACCAGTCGCCGCTGTCGGCCACCGCCCGCGCGCGGCTGGAAACGATGCGCGAGACCGGTGACGGGTTCGTCATTGCCGAGAAGGACCTGGAGCTGCGCGGCCCCGGCGAGCTGCTGGGCACGCGCCAGACCGGGTTGGCCGGCTTCCGCGTCGCCGACCTCGCACGCGATGCCGACCTGCTGCCGCAGGTGCACGAGCTCGCCGAGCGCCTGCTGGCCGACCATCCCGACATCGCCGAGCGCATCGTCGTGCGCTGGGTGGGCGGGGCGGCGCGGTACGCCGGGGCCTGAGCGCTGGGACCGGTGTCGGCATAATGGCCGCATGGGCACTTCCAAGATTCCGCTGCTGATCGATACCGACCCGGGCGTGGACGACGCGCTGGCGCTGCTGATGGCGTTCGCCGATGCCCGGCACGACGTGGTCGGCCTGACCATTGCCGCCGGCAACGTGGGGCTGCCGCACACGGTGGGCAACGCGCTGAAGTTGTGCGAAGTCGCGGGGGTGGACGTGCCCGTGTTCGCCGGCTGTGACGCTCCGCTGCTGCACCCGGCGCGCGATGCCGCGTACGTGCACGGGCAGGACGGCTTCGGGGATGCCGGGTACGCGCCGGCCACGCGCACGCCTGAGGCCGAGCACGCCGCGCTGGCGATCCTGCGCCTCTCGCACGCGCATGCCGGCCGCCTGCTGCTGGTCGCGCTGGGTCCTCTGACCAACATCGCACTGGCGCTCAAGCTGGACCCGACGCTGCCTCAACGCGTGGACCGCCTGGTGGTGATGGGAGGCGCGTTTACCGCGCACGGCAACATCACCGCTGCCGCCGAGTTCAACATCGCGTTCGACCCCGAGGCCGCGCACATCGTGTTCGAGGCGTTCGGTGCCGCCGGCGGTTTCGACCTCATCGACTGGGAGGCGACGCTCGCGCACGGCCTGCCGCACGACGAGGTCGTGCAGTGGCTGCAGGCTGGCAGCGACCGGGCGACGTTCTACGAAGCCATCTCCCGGCAGACGCGCGAGTGGTCGGCCGATCGCCGCGGCGATCGCTGGCATTCGGCCGATGCGCTGGCGATGGCATGCGCATTGGCGCCCGAGGGCGTGGTTGAGCACCAGACCCGGCCGGTGGCGGTCGAACTGGACGGCCGTCATACGCGCGGCGCCACGGTGGTGGACTGGCTGCGGCAGGGGGGGCTGGCCGACACGGCGCGCCTGGTGCTGCGTTACGACCAGGCCGCGTTCGAGCAGCGGGTCAGGGCGGCGCTGGCGGCCGGATAATCCGGGCCGGTCACGGCGCTTGCGCCGGGGGCGGGTCGGCCGCTATACTGCCCGACTTTCCCCGCATATGATTGGTGAGTGCCATGAAGGCCGGCATCCATCCTGAATACCGTGAAGTCGTCTTCCAGGACGTGACCACGGATTTCCAGATCCTGACCCGCTCGACCCTCTCCAGCAAGGAGACCGTCAAGCTGGACGACGGCAACGAGTACCCGCTGATCAAGGTCGACATCTCGTCGGCGTCGCACCCGTTCTACACGGGCAAGCACAAGATCATGGATACCGGCGGCCGCGTGGACAAGTTCCGCAAGCGCTACTCCAAGTAAGCGGGTCCCGCGTCGCGAGAACGGCTGCCCCCGGGCAGCCGTTTTTCGTTTCTGGTTGACCGATCAGCGCTGCCCCTCGAGGGGCGCAGGCGCGGTCGCGTGCCTCGCGCTTTGCTGTCGCAGGTCGCGCATATCGCGCAGCCCATGCGTGCGCCCGGCCCCGGTCGCGTCCTGTGTCGGCCCGTCACTATGCGCCGGGGTATCGACTGCAGGCCGGTATGCGATAATTGGCGGTCACGGTTCGTCTTGCGAGCCGATTCCCTGTCCCCCTCCGTGCGTCGGCCCCGTGCCGTTGCCCGCAGACATGAGGAGTGTTCCGTGTCCGATCCCAAGTCTGGCCTCACCCAGGCCACCCTTGCCGCCGGCGACAAGAATGTCGTCCTGCCCGTGCAGCACCCCACGCTGGGCGCGCCGTGCATCGACATCGCCAAGCTGCCCAAGGAAACCGGCTGCTTCACGTACGACCCGGGCTTCACCGCGACCGCCAGTTGCAAGTCGGCGATCACGTACATCGACGGCGAAGAGGGCGTGCTGCTGTACCGCGGTTACCCGATCGAGCAGCTGGCCGAGCACTCCAGCTTCCTGGAGGTCGCGTACCTGCTGATGAACGGCGAGCTGCCCGGCAAGGACGAGTTCTCGGCGTTCGAGCACGAGGTCACGCATCACACGATGATGCACGAGGCCTTCAAGAGCTTCCTCGGCGGCTTCCGCCACGACGCCCATCCGATGGCGATGCTGGTGGGCATGCTCGGCTCGATGGCGAGCTTCTACCACAACGACCTGGACCTGGAAGATCCGGAGCAGCGCCGCCTCGCGGCGATCCGACTGATCGCCAAGGTCCCGACCGTGGCTGCCGCCTGCTACCGCCATTCGATCGGCTGGCCGCTGCGCTACCCGCGCAACAACCTCGACTACACCACGCGCTTCCTGCACATGATGTACGAGGTGCCGAGCGAGCCGCTTGAGCTCGATCCGGTCGCCGCCAAGGCGATGGACCTGCTCTTCATCCTGCACGCCGACCACGAGCAGAACGCCTCGACCTCGACGGTCCGCCTGGTCGGTTCGACCGGTGCCAACCCGTATGTCAGCGTCGCCTCGGGCGTGGCTGCGTTGTGGGGGCCCGCGCACGGCGGTGCCAACGAGGCCGTGCTGAAGATGCTGGAGGAGATCGGCCGTCCGGAGAACGTCAAGTCCGCGGTCGAGAAGGCCAAGGACAAGGAGTCGGGCTTCCGCCTGATGGGCTTCGGCCACCGCGTCTACAAGAACTACGACCCGCGCGCAGCGCTGGTGCGCAAGATGACCCACGACGTGCTGGGCCAGCTGGGCGTCAACGATCCGCTGCTGGATGTCGCGATGAAGCTGGAGGAGGCCGCGCTGAAGGACGACTACTTCGTGCAGCGCAAGTTGTACCCAAATGTCGACTTCTACAGCGGCATCATCTACAAGGCGCTCGGCATCCCGGTGGAGATGTTCACCGTGATGTTCGCCATCGCACGCACCGCGGGCTGGGTGTCGCACTGGCTGGAGCAGCAGAACGACCCGGAGAACAAGATCGGCCGTCCGCGCCAGATCTACACCGGCGCAGCGCAGCGCGACTACGTGGCGATGGGCAAGCGCTGAGGCGCGGTCCGCTCAAACCGGCTCAAACGAAACGCCCCGCATTCGCGGGGCGTTTTTTTACCGGCGACATGCCGCGTCAGCGAAGGCGGTCGCGCTCGTAGCCGCCGATTTCGTCCTCGGCCAGCAGGTGGCGCAGCTGCGCCAGGGACGCACGCGCCATCGGCTTCTCGTCGACGCTGGACAGCGGGGCCTGCCGCAGCACGTTGTGCGGAAGCACGGTGATGTCGAAACCCACCTCGTCGGCACTGAACACCCACACCGGGAAATCGTCGCTGCGGTCGCGGTCCAGCCGCAGCCGCCGGCTGCGCGGCTCGGTCGGTATACCGTGCTGGTCGAGCCAACGGGGCACCGCGTCGGGGTCGTCGGCATGCAGATGCAGGGTGACGGCGCTGCGTGCATCGGCCGTCCCGTCGAGCACCGGCCCGACCAGGCGCGGGTCGAACGGCGAGAAGAACTCCATGGCACGCACCGCGGCCTGGCGACGCTCGGCTAGGGCGTCATTCGCGTCGGGCTGGAACAGCCGCTGATACTCGCGCAGCGCGTCTTCGATCTCGCGATTGCGCGGGAGGGATGAGTCGTCGGTGATACCCAGGCGTTCCGCGGCCTTGAGCTTGGCCTGGTGGTAGTCGCGCACGCCGCCTTCGGCCATCAGGCGCGCGGCTTCATGGGCCAGCCGGTGGCGGCGTTCGCGGGTGCGGGTCTGGGCGTGCAGGTGTGCGTGCTGTCGGGCGGGACGCATGGCGACGGCCTCCTCGGCGGACACGGTGACGGACGTCCGCCACGGGCCGGCTGGACCGGCACGCGCCACGCTAGCACGGGCCGGTGAACGCGTCGCCAGCGCGTCGCGAAATCAGAAGACGGGATCAGAAGATGTCGAACGACTCCTCGGCCGGAGCGGCATCGTCCGCACCGTAGTCGCTGTAGCTCTGCATACGGTCCAAGTCCTCGGCCTTGACCCACTCCTGCACGCCGCCGCTGCCTTCGGGAAGCAGACTGCCGTTGGGCGCGACCGACACCCGGACCATGCCCTGCGGCGGCTCATGCGCCGCCAGCGGCTGGTCCTCCAGTGCCACGCGCATGTAGTCGATCCAGATCGGCAGCGCGGCGCGGCCGCCGTATTCGCGGTAACCGAGCGACTGGAAGTCGTCGCGCCCGACCCACACGGTCGTGACGAACGGGCCGCCCACGCCGGAGAACCAGGCGTCGCGGTAGTCGTTGGTCGAACCGGTCTTGCCGCCTACGTCCTCGCGCTCCAGGACCTTCGCCGCCGTGCCGGTGCCGCGCTGGACCACGTCGCGCAGCATCGACACCACCTGGTAGGCGATGCGTCCGTCGATCGCACGCGGTGCCAGCGGCACGTCGGCGGCCGGCTTGGCCACCGGCCGCTCGGGCGACGCTTCGGCTTGCGGCGCCGCGGCGGACTGCGCGGGGCCGAGGTTGAAGCCGGCGACTTCGGTCGACGGGCGCGCCGCGCTGCTGGTGGCACCGATCGCGCAATCCGGACATGCCGTAGCGGGCTTCTCCTTGAACACCACCGCGCCGTTGCGGTCACGCACCTCGTCGATGAACCACGGCGTGATCCGGAAGCCGCCGTTGGCGAACGCCGAATACCCGCGCGCGACCGACATCGGCGTCAGCGACGCGGTGCCCAACGACATCGACAGGTTCGGCGGCAGGTGCTCCTCTTCGAAGCCGAAGTGGCTGATGTACTTGCGCGCGAAGTCCACGCCGATGGCGTCCAGCAGGCGCACCGACACCAGGTTGCGCGACTGCACCATCGCCTCGCGCAGGCGCATCGGGCCGGCGAAGTTGCCCGAGTCGTTCTGCGGGCGCCACACCTTGCCATTGCGCTGGCGGAACACGACCGGTGCATCCAGCACGATCGAAGCCGGACTGAAGCCGCGCTCGAATGAGGCCGCATACACGAACGGCTTGAAGCTGGAGCCCGGCTGGCGCCGCGCCTGCACCGCGCGGTTGAACTTGCTGCCGGCGAAGCTGAAGCCACCCGAGAGCGCACGCAGCGCGCCATCGTGGGGCTCGAGCGAGACCAGCGCCGCCTGGCCGCGCGGCAACTGGGTGAGTCTGTATCGGTCGATCTTCGCGGCGACCACCGCATCCGCGGCCACGCCTTCCCGCGGATCGATCTCGGATTGTTCCTTGTCTTCCAGCACGGCCAGCACGCGCACGAGGTCGCCTCGCTCGACCAGGCGACCCGGGCTGCGCCCGGCGAAGCCGCTGTCCGCGTCCAGGGTGATCTGGCGACCGTCGCGCAGCGCCACCGTGGCCTCGGCGCCGTCGGTCGAGAGCACGATGGCGGGCTCCATGTCCGATTGCGTCGGGATGTTGCGCAGGCGACGGCCGACGGTCACGGCGTCCTCGCCCTCGGCCAGTTCGAACTGCTGCTCCACGCCGTGCCAGCCGTGCCGGGCGTCGTAGGTCATCAGCCCGTCCCGGACCGCGCGGTTGGCGGCCGCCTGCAGCTCGGGATCCAGCGTGGTGGTGACGTGGAAGCCCTCGGTAAGCGCTTCGGCGCCGTAGCGCGCGACCATTTCCTGTCGCACCATCTCGGCCACGTAGGGGGCGTAGACCTCCGTGGGGCGCTCATAGGCGATGGCGTGCATGGGCACCGACTGCGCGCGCGAGGCTTCGGCGGCACTGATGAAATCCAGCTCGGCCATGCGCTGCAGGATGTAGTCGCGGCGTTCCTTGGCACGTTCGGGGTTGCTCAGCGGGTTGCCGCTGGAGGGGAACTTCGGAATGCCGGCCAAGGACGCCATCTCGTCGAGCGCGAGCTCGTCGAGCGTCTTGCCGTAATAGAACTCCGCCGCCGCCGCGATGCCGTAGGCACGGTTGCCGAAGAAGCTCTTGTTGAGGTACAGCTCGAAGATCTCGTCCTTGCTCAGCTCGCGCTCCATGCGCATGGCCAGCAGCATCTCGCGCAGCTTGCGGGTGTAGCTGTATTCCGAATCGAGGAAGAACTGGCGCGCCACCTGCTGGGTGATGGTGGAGCCGCCGGGGACGCGGGCATCGTCGGTCGTCGCCAGCAGCCAGATCGCACGCAGCACGCCCTTGTAGTCCACGCCGTGGTGGTCGTAGAAGCGGGCGTCTTCGATCGCGATGAAGGCCTGCTTCTGGCGCTCGGGCACCTCGTCGATGTTGACGGGGTAGCGGCGCATCTCGCCGAACAGCGCCATCAACTGGCCGTCGCGCGAGTAGACGTACATCGGCTCCTGCATCTCGACGTTGCGCAGGGTCTCCACGTCCGGCAGCTTCGGGACCATGACGAGGTACATCGAGCTGAGGGCGAGCGAGGCGAAAAAGGCCACGCCGGCAAGCGCGAAAAGCGCCCAGCGAATCAGGCGGCGGAAAACGGGCATCGAAGCAGGTTCCGATTGCGGGTGTCGTGGCCGTGGAGTATAGAGGAGCGGCTCAACGGGCCCGGCACTTTGCGGGCCCAGGCACGCCGGCCACGTGAAGGGCCCGCGGCAGAGACGGGGGACAAAGGGGAAACGCGCGTTGCTGGGCAAAACCGCAAGGAAGTGGTTGCCAGCCTGTGAAAAGTCCGTTATTTAAGACGCGGTCACACGAAGTGCGCGTAAGCGCCTGTGGCAAGGGGAGAAAACAGTGGGCGTCATCACAAAAAGCCAGCCGGCGCTCGTCGGCGTGGATATCAGTTCGACTGCAGTCAAGCTTTTGCAGCTTTCGCGATCGGGCAACCGCTATCGCGTTGAGCACTATGCAGTCGAGCCCTTGCCGCCCAATGCGGTGGTCGAGAAGAACATCGTCGAGCCCGAAGCCGTGGGCGAGGCCATCAAGCGCGCCGTGTCCCGTTCGGGCACCCGGGCCCGCCATGCCGCAGCGGCGGTGGCCGGCTCGGCGGTGATCACCAAGGTGATCCCGATGCCGGCCGACCTGGACGACGACGACATGGAGTCGCAGATCGAACTGGAAGCGGTCAACTACGTGCCGTATCCGATCGAGGAAGTGAACCTGGACTTCGAGGTGCTGGGCCCGATGCCCGGCAACCCCGAGTCGGTGCAGGTGCTGTTGGCCGCCTCCCGCGCCGAAAACGTCGAGGTCCGCGCCTCCGCGCTGGAGCTGGGCGGGCTGACGCCCAAGGTGATGGACGTGGAGGTGTTCGCAATTGAGAACGCCTTCGCCCTGCTGGCCGACCAGCTCAACATTCCGAAGGACGGCATCGTCGCGCTGATCGACTCCGGCGCCACGATGACCACGCTCAACGTGCTCCGCAATGGCCGCAACCTGTACAACCGCGAGCAGGTGTTCGGCGGCAAGCAGCTGACCGACGAGGTCATGCGCCGCTACGGCCTCAGCTACGAGGAAGCCGGCATGGCCAAGCGCCAGGGCGGGCTGCCGGAAAGCTACGAGGCCGAGGTGCTGGAGCCGTTCAAGGAGGCGATGGTCCAGCAGGTCAGCCGCCTGTTGCAGTTCTTCTATGCCGGCAGCGAGCACAACCGGGTCGACCAGGTCGTGCTGGCCGGCGGTTGCGCCGCCATCCCGGGCATCGCCCAGATGGTGGAGGAGCAACTGGGCGTGCCGACCATCGTGGCCAACCCGCTGGCGCACATGACCTTGGGACCCCGCGTCCAGGCGCATGCCCTGGCGCAGGACGCCCCGGCCCTGATGATCGCCTGCGGGCTGGCGCTGAGGAGCTTCGACTGATGGCACGGATCAACCTGCTCCCCTGGCGCGCGGAACGACGCAAGCAGCGCCAGCAGGACTTCATCAAGATGGTCGGCGTCAGCGTCATCGCCGCCATCGCCCTGGCGTTCCTGATCATCAGCTACCACAACGGCCAGATCGACGGCCAGAAGGAACGAAACGCCTACCTCGAGCAGCAGATCACCGAGGTCGATGCCGCGATCACCGAGATCGAGAAGCTCGACGAGCAGAAGGCGCGGCTGCTGGCACGCAAGGAAGTGATCGAGGAACTGCAGGCCAATCGTTCCCAGATGGTCCACCTGTTCGACTCGCTGGTACGCACCATTCCGGACGGCGTGGTCCTGACCGCGATCAAGCAGGACAGCCAGACGCTGACCCTGGACGGCCGCGCGCAGTCCAATGCGCGAGTCAGTACCTACCTGCGCAACCTCGAAGGCTCGGGCTGGATGAGCAATCCAGATCTGTCGATCATCGAGGCGGCGGGCGACGACAAGGCCCTGCCGTACCAGTTCACGCTGTCGGTGAAGCTGGCCAACCCGAACGAGCCGGTGGACAGCGACGGCGACGGCATCCCGGACGATCCGCAGCCGGTCGAGGCGGCCGCCGATCCGCTGGCAGAACCCAATGCCGCGCCGGTGGACGGCACCGCCGCGCCTGCGACCGCCACTGAATCGGAGACACAGGCCACGCCCGAAGCCACCGACACGGGAGCCGCGTCATGAGCCAGAAGAAGGTGAACCTGCGCGAGCTGGACTTCAACAACATCGGCGGTTGGCCCCGCAATGCGCAGATCGGTTTCTGCGCGATCATTGCCCTGGTCATCATCGGCCTGGCGTGGTGGTTGTTCGTCAGTGACAAGCGCGACGAGCTCGAGCGCCTGGAGCGTACCGAGACGGAGCTGCGCCAGGAGTTCGAGACCAAGCAGGGCCGCGCGTCCAACCTCGAGCCGCTCAAGCAGCAACTGGCACAGATGGAGCAGCAGCTCCAGCAGATGCTCCGCCAGCTCCCGAGCAAGACCGAGATGCCCGACCTGATCGTCGACATCTCGCAGACCGCGCTGGCCAC